>CALWSM010000017.1 GCA_944384185.1 uncultured Blautia sp.
TTCTGTTCCAGATGCTCCCGTACATTGGGATGTTCTTTTAACAGCCTGGCCCGGAGGATGCGCCGCCTTCTCTCGATAAGGCTCAGCACAAGAGGGCTTTTCTCCCTTACCTGAGGGGGAAGATCGTCGATGTGCAGTTCTAGTCTCCGCAAAAGCTCATCCTCATCAAGAGGGCTCAGAGAGTGCCAGAAATCCAGCTTTTCTTCCAGTCCCGCCTCTGCCAGCTTTTCAAGATCGGAAATGCCGTGGATCTGTTCTACAATATATTTTACCTGTTTCTCAATTTCTTTTACTGCGTCGGCACCAAATACCCAGGCAAATTCTTCCAGGGAATTTTCTTCTTCCGGAGTAAGGGAATAAAAATGCTTTTTGTGAAGGATTTCCATATCCCTTTCCGGGATATCCAGAGGAAAAGGTTCTTTCATCCCCAGATCGTGGAGGGCAGATACGATGGTCCTCCGCACCATGCCTTCTCTGATCAGTCTTCCGATGCCAAGACTGCGCATCTGTTCATTGATATTTTCACCATGCTCCGTGATATAGAAACGGATCCCCTTCTTTTTCAGACGATCCGCCAGACTTTCCAGCCCGTCTGCAGCGGTGATATCCAGACTGTTGACGGCTCCGGCGTTGAGGATCACGGCTTTCGTGTCTTTCTGAAGGCTGTTTTCAATATCCTCCCGGAGGATTTTGATATTGGCAAAGAAAAGATTCTCACTGAACCGGTAGATCTGCACATTTTTTACCGGGTAGGCAAAACGGTTCTTTCCCAGATCATAAAAGTCCTCTTTTCCCGGGACCATGCCCTGGAAATACCGGGGAGGATTTGTAGCTTTGAGGATCACCGCCGCAAAGGACAGAAGGATTCCCACCACCACGCCGTAGATGGTACCCAGAAACAGAACAGCGGCCCCGGCAGCCAGGAAGATAAAAAATTCCTGTCTGCTGACCCGGAAAAGCCGCAGGGCAAGGTGAGCTTCCACAACGTTCAGTAAAGCAGAGATCACGATAGAAGTCAGCACCGGCACGGGAAGATAACCGATAAAGCCGGTGGCGCACAGAAGAATGGCGCCCATGACAATCCCTGCTGTGAGGGATACTGCCTGGGTCTTTCCTCCGTACTGGTCATTCATGGAAGTTCTGGAAATGCTGCCGTTTACCGGGCAGCATCCTACAGCCCCCGAGGCCAGATTGGCCGCAGCATAGGCCAGGATCTCCTGCCGGTCATCCAGACGGTAGTCATTTTTGGAAGCAAAGTTGTTGGAGCCAAGAAGAGACTCGGACATAATGACCACAGCCACCATCAGACCCCGGCCAACAGCCTGGGTAAGATCCACCTGAGAAAAATCCGGAAGGAAAAGCCCCGGAAGACCGGGATCCACCTGATCCAGAAGGGCCACCCCGTGATCCTGGACATGGAAAACCGTGGTCATCGCTACGCCTGCGGCCATAACTGCAATGGCCATAGGAAACCTGGGAATGAAGCGTTTTCCCAGGAGCAGCACAGCCAGGGACAGAAGTCCCAGGAGCAGAGAAGGCCAGCTGACATGCATAAGAGCCTCTGCAAGATGATGGAGAAGCTCCGGCAGCTCTCCCGTCCCTGCAGGACTGCCCAGAAGCTTGGGGATCTGCATGAGGATAATGGTCACGGCGATGCCGCTGATAAATCCGCCCATAACCGGGGTGGAGATAAAGTCCACGATCCGGTCTGCGTGGAGAATGTAAAACAGCAGGAGCCACAGACCGGCAAAGAGAGCAATGGCCGGAACATACTGCAGGGCGGCTTCGCTTTCAAAGGAAACGCCAAGAGTGGAAAGGGCTGCTCCTACAATGGCCGCAGGAGCGGCGTCCACCCCGAAGATAAACTGCTTTGAGGTGGAGAACAGGGCAAAGAAGAGAATAGGCAGCAGGGAGCCATACAGGCCGTAAACCGCCGGAAGCCCTGCAATCTGGGCGTATCCCATAGAGATGGGAATGGATACTGCCGCAATAATGACACCGGAAAACAGATCTTTTGGAAGGTATTCTTTTTTATAGTTTTTTAAGGTTGGGAATAGAGTGAGCTTCATAGGGTATGTTCAAGTCCTTTATATTTTTTGTATTATGTGTTTCACATTATACTACAAGGCAGAGAGTGTGGTAAAGAGTTGTAAATATGTGAAAAGTTAACTTTTGGCTTTGAATGAATATTTTTTCCATGGGCAAACTGAGAACAATATGCTTTGCAGCAGTTGGAAAGAAAGTATTTTTAGGATAAAATAAAGTGAACTTTATATTTTCCTAAAAACAAGGAGGTCATGTTATGCCGTATATTGAGCGGGCATTGGAATGGAACTGTTTTATCCCCTGTAATCTTATATAGAGAATAGAAAGTGGCCAGCCTCCCTTATATGGGACTGACCACTTCTATTTGTGTAACAGTAAAAATGGGACTTTTGCGCCCTAAAATACGAGGGATAAAAAGGAAGAGACATTCCGACAGAGAATCCGGTTCCTGGAAAAATCCGATTCTCTATAAGATTAAGTTACAACATTCTATTTTCGTAATCCTGCAATTCATGAAAAACGTTATCTATAAAAACAGTATTCTCAACAATCCGATACATCAGGAAGTATCTGTGTGAAAGAAAATTTATCCTGCGATATCCTAACTTTCTTAATCGGGGATTATCACATAACTTTAAACTGCCTGCTGCACTTTTTAAGGTGTTGATTGTTGTTTCAAAATCATCAAGAAGATTTTTTGCCGCCTGCTCATTATTTTTCATCATTAACAGATATTCAATATAGCAATTTAAATCTCCTTCAGCATCAGCGGTAATAACTATTTTATATTCCATACTTTTTCCTCATATCAGCAATAACTGAATCTGCAGATTTATAATTGCCTTGAGATGCAGACTTTCTTGATTTCTCCAGCTTATCTAATAACATTTCTTCAGACGTAGCAGCATAGGGATTATAATCTGTTCTTTTTATTTCAAAGGGAAAACCATTATTTGCCACAGCCTGTGTTAAAAAAATTCGGATAGCAGATGTGGTATCTGTACCAAGATCTTTAAATAACTGATCAGATTTTCTCTTTAATTCATCATCAACACGCACTTGAATTGTACTGGACATTATGCCAATCCTCCTTTTCTTTTGATTATAATACAAACTCATTACCGATTCAATTTATTTGTATTGATTTTGTAATTCTATACAGCGATATAGCTGCTATTCAGGAGATTGAAAAGACTTCGGCCTACAAGATGGCACAGACTATATAACTGTAGCTTTAAAATTTAACTCCTTTGATACAGTTCAGGATCATTTCCTTGTTCTTCTCATGGAGATAACATTCATTTAATTTTCCTTTATTGTATCTCAGATAAGAGGCCTTTGTCTGCTCTGTTAAGAGGCTGGTGAAAAATCTTTCCCAGCTGAAATATTCCTTTCCGTCAATATAATCTTCAGGACTTTCCAATATGGCCTTAATATCCTTGCTCTGGATCAGCCCGGACTGTAAGATCAGCCATTCAAAGGATTCAGGAAGATACAGATGAATGTTCTTCTTTTGCAGAGTATACTTGTACAGACGGTCCATCTCAGGTCCGATGGCAGCGCCGTCTGCGATCACGCACACACTTTCTTTTCCTACTTGCTCCAGTGAATGGAAGAGATTGGATTTTCCGCCGGCGCTTTCACAGGAAATCTTTCGTTCTTTCCCGACAGCCTTAAAAAAATCATAACCGGAATTCGAATCCTCTGTAAGGATCTTTTCAGGTACAACGGGAAGTGTTTGATGATCTGAATAGATCTGATACATCTGATTATACATTCTCCGTGTGTCATGGTATTTTCCGGAACAGTGGATACCGTAAATTTCTTCCACGCTATATGGAAGGGTATATAGATTTTCCCTGGTGATCAGAACATAGTAATTGTCAGAGTTTTTAACTGCTGCCGCAAATTCTGCCGTATGGATGAAGGCATTCTCCTCATCAGTAAAAAAGATGGTCTTTGAGGAATTTTCCAGGATCAGTTTCCAATTTGCTCCTTCCAGTATCCGGCACGGGACGCTGCACACTACGTCGATGCCGCTGGACGGCCCCAGATTTTCTGCCTGCCGCAGCATATTGATCAGGGTTGTTTTTCCTGTAGCGCTGTCTCCCCGGATAACGGTGAGATTCCTTTTGATTTCAAATTCGTAGAGAAGGCGGTTGTTTTTTACAACGATCTTATATTTTCCTTTCATGTCCTTTTACCTATACATATTTTCCTGCAATTCTCACAAATTGTTCCATATTATGGACGATGTCCCCGGTGTTCAGGATTTTGATCTCGAAATCACCGTCGCCAAAATCCATAAGATGCCGGAGATTTATGGTCAGGTCTTTTTCCCTTCCTATTTTCAGGATCCATTTTGCACAGTTGTCTCCGCAGGCGGAAGCGTTAAAGATTTTCCCCGAGGAATCAAAGGCCAGAAGGATCAGCGTCTTTACTCCGCCGGATATTTCTTTTACAGAGATCGGCCCCAGCACAGGACTTTCTATCAAATGAGGACCTATAACTTGGGATCTGTCTACATCTTTTATCATTTCCACAGATAATTTATCTGTGATCCATGCATCTTCGTACTGATTATCAAAGTATGCGGGAGGATAATAAATTGCCTGATCCATTTCTCCCAGATATACATTCAGCATAAGAAACCTCCGAAATAACAGAAGATTTACATATGATCCTTTTAGGCTATCACGAAATGCGCCGGCCCTTTTATCTGAAAAAGGAAAAAGCGGGAACTGCCCCAGTGATTTCTACTGACAATTCCCGCTTTTGACCAGCGTCCCGTGCGGGAATCGAACCCACAGCTAGCGCTTAGGAGGCGCTTGTTTTATCCGTTAAACTAACAGGACATATGTTTGATTTGTTGCTTTTCTATGATACTATAAATCCCCCCTTTTGGCAAGGGGGGATTTCCCGGAGTTTTCAGATCTTTCTAAAAGATTTCATTTTCCTATGAATTTAACTATTTTTCAGAATGTCTGCCATGATGCTCCTGCCCATGGTGACCCTGCTGGCCGGTTTCTGATAGAGTATCATCAACTCCGGCAGAGGAGTCTTTTGTGGTATCCGCAGAGCTTTCTCCAGGGCACTGGACGGTATCCGGATCCTGGGCGCCCTGTATATCTTCGGTCTCTGGGGCTGAATCCTCCTCCCGGGAATGTTCCTGGATCAGAGCCTGGATCTGGGACATGGTCATATCCTGGATCTCTTCCAGGGTAATGTCAGGATCCAGTTCCTGAAGGACCTGCCAGGCCTGATACTTGCCAAAGGAGAGGCCGGCGTCGTGGGCGTGATGGACCTCCTCCGAATTTCCCTGATGACAGTACACGTTCTCATGGCGGGACATACAGGATTCTACATTTTCCAGGATCTCGCTGCTTTTGGCAGCATTTTCTCCGGCAACCGTCAGCACGATATCGGCGTCATCTGCCAGATAAACGGCCAGATCCTCATCTTCCATAAGGGCCTCCAGCCCTTTCTGATAATCCATGTATTTGATCTGGAGCTCCCGGGCCAGAGCCCGGCCGTCTTCGTTATATCCGGTCACAGAAACGATCCGGTCAAAACGGTTGATCCCCAGCTCCAGGGAAGGATTTACATCTACACTGATAAAGGCGGCAGGAGTAAAGAACAGCCAGGACCCTCCGCCGATAAAGACCGCCAGGGAGCAGACTGTCGCTGCGGCAAATTTCCGAAAAGGAGAGCGGCGTTTCTTCTCTTTAAGGTATACCTTTTCAAAAAGATATTTTTTTGCGGATGTCTTTAAAGAATCTTCTGCGTGAATCTGATCGAAAGCAGCCTTCAGCTTTTCTTTTTCATCCATTTTCTCCCACCTCCTCCAGGCTGGATCTGAGCAGTTGTCTTCCCCGGCTCAGCAGGGTGTAGACGGTATTTTTGTTTTTTCGGAGGATCTGTCCGATCTCTTCGGCAGAATATTCCTCGTAATAATACAGATAGATCACGTCCTTATATTTGGAAGGGAGAGCCAGTACCGCTTCCAGTACATCGCTGTGATCCGGGACAGGCTCGCCGGGCTTTTCCCTCAGACTGTCAAGAGGAAGAGTCCTGCTTCGGAAAAAACTTTTCAGCAGATCCCTGCAGGCGTTTATAGTCACCCGTATGATCCAGGCCTTTTCATGGTCCGGGCTGTGGAATTCCGGGGATTTCAGGACGTACTTTAAAAAGACAGTCTGGAAAATATCCTCTGTGTCTGCGTAATTCTTCAGATGTATCATACAGATCCTTTTTACCGTATCTCCATACAGATCGATAGCCCTGGCGGCCTCTTCCTCACTTCGCATTTCTTTTTCCATCCTTCTTGCTTATCATCAAAGGCGTTGTTCCCGGCAGTAAAATTTCCCCTGGCATTTAGCGGCAGAAGCCCCAGCACCTGGAAGAACAGCCCCGGCCGGCACTGCGGCGCCCGTTTTGAAAGCAGCAGCGCCCCTCTGCCTGCTGCTGCCTGGCGGAATCCCCTCCTGTATAAGTATTATAATAGTCGCATACGCCGTCATTGTCCAGGTCCTGATAACAGCGGCCGTCTTCCCGGCAGGAAATATTTCCCGGGTCAGCGGCGGAGAGAGAGCTTTCCTGGCTTGCCTGGCTTGCTCTGCGGCCCGTACCGCTGCCTGAGCCGTTTCCTGCGCCTGCGGCAAATACGGCGGTTGCGCCTAACACCACAATGGCAGTTCCGATGATAAGAGCTTTCACAAATTTCTTCATAAAAAACACCTCCCAGAGTATTGTTCATTTATGGTTTCATTAAGAATACGATCCGGGAAGGGGTTTTCATTCAGATTTTTAAATTTTTTTTGAGCTTTTTTTTAGGTGCAAAAACTCCGGGAAATATGACAAAATGATCAGAAATCACAGGGGACACGGACCCTAAATTTAATGAAATATAGACAAAATGAATCCGGGAACAGTGGAAAGGATTTAGAAAAAATTGACAAAAATATGGTACGATGTTATAATAAATTTAATTTAGGCGTATGTGCGATGTAGTGGATACGAATGGATTATAATCTAAGGACGATGAAGTGCTTGTTTTCTGACTATGCTTCAGCGAAGCATAGTGGATTAATCAGGCACTTTTTTTGCCGTTTAAAGGCTAAAGATGGCTTTTGACAGCAAAAAGAAGAAATTTTCTTCCAGTCCGGAAATGAAAGGAGGATGAAGGTTGCAAGAATTTATTTTGAACACCCATATTTATATGGGGAAAGAAGGGCTTGATGAACTTCTTGACGGTGTAGAAAAGGCGTTCATTGTCACAGACAGATTCCTGCATGACAGTGGTATGGTGAAATATCTCACGGAACCTATGGAAAAACATCATGTCGCCTATGAGATTTTTTCAGAAGTAAAGCCGGATCCGGACATTGCCACGGTTACCAGAGGTATTGGAAAAATGCAGGAATTTAAGCCCCAGATTCTTTTCGCTCTGGGAGGAGGCTCTCCTATTGATGCGGCGAAAGCTATAAACTGGCTTTCGGTAAAGGGCGGACTTTCAGAAAAGATCAAATTTGTGGCAGTTCCCACTACCAGCGGCACAGGCTCTGAAGTGAGTATGTTTTCTGTGATCAGCGATCCGGATAAATCAGCCAAATATCCCTTAGTATCCAAAGAACTGCTGCCTGATGCCACAATCCTGGATGCAGAACTGGTAAAGAGCGTACCGGCTTCCGTAACGGCAGATACGGGAATCGATGTGCTTACCCATGCCATCGAGGCCTTTGTATCTCGGAATGCCAACGATTTTACAGATGCGGCGGCAGAGAAAGCCATGAAGCTGGTAAGAGGCAACCTGATGAAGGTTTACAAGAATCCGGAAGACATGGAAGCGAGGCAGAAGATGCATCATGCGTCCTGCCTGGCCGGACTTGCTTTCAGTAATGCGGGGCTGGGGCTGAATCACGGTATGGCCCATACTCTGGGAGCACATTTCCATATCCCCCATGGGAGAGCCAATGGCATACTGCTGCCGTATGTAATGGCTTTTAACGCAGGATGCCATGACAAGCTGACGCCGGTGGCAAAACGGTATGCGCGGATTGCCAGAGTCCTCAGACTGGAGGGCCCCAGTATCCGCCAGAGTGCTTTCAGCGTGATCAGGACTACAAGACAGTATATTAAACAGCTTCATATACCGGATACGATCGAGAACGCAGGAGTTTCCAGAGAAGATTTTGAAGGCGCTCTGGAGGAAATGGCAAGGGCGGCTTATGCAGACGCCTGCACCAGGACAAACCCCAGAGAATGTTCTGTGGAAGAGATCAAGGAAGTATTCAGACATGCTTATACCGGACGTCTGATCTGAGATGAAAAGAGGCAACAGCTATGTATGAAGACAAAAAAGAAAGGATCATTCAGGAGTTTGTACCGGGCAAACAGGTAACCCTGGCTCATGTGATCCCCCATCCGGTGGAAAGCCTTTATGGCAAAATGGGACTTATCGATGCCCAGGGAGCTATCGGCATTTTCACCATCACTCCCAGCGAGGCGGCGATAATCGCAGCGGATGTAGCCAGCAAGGCGGCGGACATTCAGATCGGGTTTGTGGACCGTTTTAATGGTTCCCTGATCATTACCGGGGATGTGGCGGCGGTGGAGGCGGCTCTCCATGATGTAATGAGCGTGCTGTGCGACTCTATGGGATTTGCGGCGGCGCCTATTACCAGATCCTAGCAGCGGGAGGTTTGTATGCCTGAAGAAAAAATGAAGAGGGTGATCCTGATCGGCAGATCAATGGCAGGAAAGACCACTCTGTGTCAGTATATATCCAGACAGGATCTCAAATATAACAAGACACAGACGGTAGAGGTGGTCAACGGGACCATGATCGATACGCCGGGAGAATATTTAGAGAGAACGAACCTGCGGGGTGCGCTGACGGTATCGGCAGTCGATGCGGATATTATTTTGCTGGTACAGCCAGCCAATGAAGCAGGAACCATGTTTCCGCCGGGATATTCCAGCACTTTTGCAAAACCCTGTATCGGAGTAGTGACAAAGGCAGACCTGGCGGATGAGAAACAGATAGAAGATGCAAAGCAGTATCTGAGGAATGCAGGAGCAAGAGAAATAGTTGTCACAAGCAGCTATGAAGGTACAGGCTTTGAAAAACTTATGGAGTTTCTCCGAAAATCATAAAACGGATAAGCTCTGGGAGGATGAAGGAAGGCAGCGTAGGATGATGCGAGTAATAGTTGCGGATGATGAACCTTTGATCAGAATGGATCTGCGGGAGATTCTGGAGAGACTGGGCTATGAGGTAGTGGCTGAAGCGGCAGACGGATTCGACGTTGTGGAATGCTGTAAGAGAGAGCATCCGGATCTGGTGATCATGGATGTAAAAATGCCGCTTCTGGACGGGATCACAGCGGCCAAGATCATTGGCCAGGAAAATCTTGCCCAGACTGTGGTATTGCTGACAGCGTACTGTGACAGAGAATTTATTGAAGACGCCAAGGAAGCGAATGTAGCCGGTTATTTTGTAAAACCGGTAAATGAAAGAACATTTCTTCCAGGATTGGAGATCGCCATAGAAAGAAGCCGCAAAATGGCCATTTTGGAAAAGGAATATGAGCATGTAAATGAAAGGCTGGAAAGAAGAACTCTGGTAGAACAGGCAAAGGGGCTGGTTATGAGTCAGAAAGGAATATCCGAGCAGGAAGCCTATGATTATATCAGAAATATCAGCCGGACAAAAAATATTTCCATGAAAAGAGTAGCAGAAATGATATTAATGCGCAGGGGACGATGATATGGAAGATACAATTGAGAAGCTCTGCAGACAGTATACGGATCTGAAAGACGAGGAGATTAAAGTTATCCAGATGATGGCGAAAACTCTCCAGCCTCTGGCAAATATGGAGGCAGCCAATATGTTTATTGACTGCAGATGTAAAGAGGGAGACGCTATCGTGGTGGCTGAGGCTAAACCGGAGGAAGCGCCTTCCGCCTACAAAAACAGTGTGGTAGGGATGCTTGCAAAAGCAGAAAATGAGCCGGCGGTAGCCAGGACATTTAACCTGGGGATTGCCACGAAATTCATGCAGGCCAGAACCCAGGAGGATAATTATACTATTCAGTCTGTAGAACCTATACGATTCGATTCCAGGATCATCGGAGTGCTTATCCGGGAGAAGTGCATTACAGAGCCGGCAGAGGAACAGATAGATTCTAAGAAGTACCAGGCAATAGAGGTACCGATCCATCATATGGTCAGCGAAAACGAGTGGCTGACAGAGGGTATTGACGAGGGTCTGATCCTGGTGGACACGGAGGGAAGAGTCTGTTTCCGGAATATGTATGCCAAGACCCTTTTTCATAAGCTGGGGTATGTTTCGGATATCCTGTGGCAGCCCTATCGGAATATTTGTCTGACAAAATGGGATGAAACCAGTGAAAGTCTGGAAACATTGAAAGAAGTCCGCTATGGAAATTATTATTTGTGGATCCGACAGATTCCTTTAAAAAATAAAAACGGCATTATCCTGGCGGTGATCTTTCGGGACATCACAGGACCCAGAGAGCAGGAACGAAATCTGATCCTGAAATCTGTAGCCATGAAAGAACTGAATCACCGGGTAAAAAATAATCTCCAGATGGTGGCCTCCCTCCTGAGACTTCAGGCGAGAAGAGTAGGGTCAGCGGCGGCAAAAAGAGCCCTGGAAGAAAGTATAGATAGGATCTTGTCCATTGCAGTGAGCTATGAATTTCTTTCCCACTCGGAGGGAGAAACTGTGAGCCTGAAAAAGGTTCTGGAATCTATCAAGAACAATACAGTCCAATCGCTTGCCAGGCCGGAACTTAAAGTAGATATCCGCCTGGAAGGAGATGACATGATGGTAGATTCGGACGTGGCCGTATCGGCGGCTCTGGCAGTAAACGAGCTTCTTCATAATTCTATGAAATATGCTTTTGAAGGCAGAGACCATGGCAGTATTTCCATAACCTTGAAGAAAGGCACGGTCTACTCCGAAATCCTTGTGGCAGATGACGGGGCGGGATTCCAGCCGGAGCATACCAGAAAGGACAGTCTGGGACTGAATATCGTCAAAATGATGGTGGAAGATAAACTTCATGGAAAGCTGAGGATACGCTCAGGAACACAGGGTACAAGCGTGAGCATTGATTTTATCAGAGAAACTGCAGATTTTATAGAAGTCTCAGAGTGATAGGAGGGGATTTATTGAAAGAACAGATTTTAAGCGTCGGAATCGACATCGGAACCTCCACTACCCAGCTGATCTTCAGCCGGCTTACAATTGTAAATCTTGCCAGCAGCTATACGGTCCCCAGGATCAGTATTGTAAATAAAGAAGTCATCTATAAAAGCGCAATCTACTTTACTCCGCTGAAATCCCAGACAGAAATTGACGGGGACAGGATAGGAGAGATCATCCGGCAGGAGTATCAGAAAGCCGGAATGAAGCCGGAGGATCTTCAGACAGGAGCTGTGATCATTACCGGAGAGACCGCCAGAAAAACAAACGCAAATACGGTGCTGCAGACTTTGAGCGGCATGGCCGGAGAGTTTGTGGTGGCTACGGCAGGGCCGGATCTGGAGTCCGTGCTTTCCGCCAGAGGCGCAGGCGCAGACAAGATTTCCGAGGAAAAAAGACAGACAGTGGCCAATATTGATATCGGAGGAGGCACCAGCAACATCGCTTCTTTCCGAAAGGGAAACCTCCAGGGGACCAGCTGCCTGGATATCGGAGGAAGGCTGATAAAAATAGAAAACGGAAAGATTTCTTATATTTATCCAAAGATCCGGGAACTGGCACAGCGGCATGGGATCCGTATCTGCGAAGGGGATCCTGCTGATGGAAAGGTACTCTACCGGGTATGCGAATATATGGCCCAGCAGCTGGCGATGGCTGTTTACCTGCAAGAGCCGGACGACTTCCATAAAAGCCTTTATACCAATGACGGCAGACCTTTAAAGAGAGAGCCGGCCATTGAAGCGGTGACTTTTTCCGGAGGCGTTGCAGAATGTATGCGCAACGGCGGCGAGGCAGATATCTTCCGGTTCGGAGACGTAGGCGTTCTCCTGGCCAGAGCAGTCCTTGCGGACAGCGCCTTTCAGAAGATACAGCAGTACCAGGCGGCAGAGACTATCCGGGCTACAGTAGTAGGAGCAGGGACCCATACGACCAATGTCAGCGGAAGTACCATCAGCTACGCCAGGGACAAACTCCCTGTGAAAAACATACCTGTATTCAGATTTACAGAAGAAGAAGAGCAGGATAAAAAAGCATTCCTGGAGGCTGCAGAGAGAGGAATTTCTCTTTACGGATCTGAAGGCGCCGTGGAACAGATGGCGCTGGCCTTCTCCGGAAAGTATCATACCGGATTCCGGCAGATACAGGAACTGGCTTCCTGGATACTGGAAGGAGCAGATAAGATCCTGAAAAGTCCTTATCCGCTTATAGTAGTGATAGAAAATGATATCGGTAAAGTTCTTGGAAATGCGCTGAACGTTATGCTGGAAAGGAAAAAAGCCGTGATCTGCATCGACGGCATCCATACCCAGAACGGCGACTACATAGATATCGGAGAGCCGGTGGCTGAAGGCCATGTGGTTCCCGTAGTAACCAAGACGCTGATATTTAACGGAACTGTCGAATAGAACATTTTTTCATACGACAGTTACCAGTGGATTCCTAAGTAAACGAAAAGGAGATGTGAAGCAAATTGATTCTCAAGACAAAATTATTTGGAAAAGTATATGAGTTTAAATCTCTTCGTGAAGTTATGGCGAAAGCCAATGAAGAAAAATCCGGCGATAAGCTGGCCGGGATCGCAGCAGAGTCTGCAGAAGAGAGAGTGGCAGCTAAAGTGGTGCTTTCGCACATCACATTGGAAGATCTGAGAAACAATCCGGCAGTTCCCTACGAAGAGGACGAAGTTACCAGGATCATCCAGGATGGCGTAAACGAGACGATCTACAAAGAGATCAAAGGAATGACCGTTGGAGAGTTCAGAGAATGGCTGCTGGACACACAGACAACAGGAGATATGATCAAACGGGCTTCCAGAGGGCTTACCAGTGAGATGGTAGCTGCAGTCTGCAAGCTTATGGGAAATCTGGATCTGGTATATGCAGCCAAGAAGATCCGCATTACCGCTCACTGCAATACCACAATCGGTTTACCGGGAACCTTTTCCTCCAGGCTTCAGCCCAACAATACCACAGATGATCTGAAAGGTATTACCGCTTCCGTACTGGAAGGACTGAGCCTTGGCTGCGGCGACGCTGTGATCGGTCTGAACCCGGTCGATGACTCTGTAGAAAACATTGCCAATATCCTGAAAAGGTTTGATGAGATCAAGAGTACATACGAAGTTCCAACGCAGATCAGTGTTCTGGGGCATGTTACCACACAGATGGAAGCCATCCGGAAATTCCATGCGCCCATCGATCTGATGTTCCAGTCTATCGCAGGTTCTCAGAAGGGTAATGAAGCCTTCGGACTTACCGCTTCCATGCTGGACGAGGGACATGACCTGATGTTAAAAGAAGCTTCCAGTGTAGGACCAAACGTGATGTATTTTGAAACAGGACAGGGTTCCGAACTTTCTTCAGAAGCACATAACGGCTGGGATCAGGTGACTATGGAAGCAAGATGCTACGGCTTTGCAAAGAGATACAGCCCGTTCCTGGTAAATACGGTAGTAGGATTTATCGGACCGGAATATCTTTACGATTCCAAGCAGGTCATCCGGGCAGGGCTGGAGGACCATTTCATGGGCAAGCTTACGGGAATCCCCATGGGATGTGATGCCTGCTACACCAACCATATGAAGGCAGACCAGAATGACATTGAAAATCTGGCAACACTTCTTGTAGCCGCAGGCTGCAACTATATTATGGGAGTTCCTCAGGGAGACGACTGTATGCTGATGTACCAGTGCACCGGTTATCATGATTCCGCAGCTTTAAGAGAGATCTTCGGCCTCCGTCCTATCAAGGAATTCGACCAGTGGCTGGAAAAGATGGGATTCTCAAAAGACGGCAAACTGACACCCCTGGCCGGGGACGCATCTGTATTTTTGAAATAGGAGGTAGGGTATCTTGGTAAATGAAAACGATTTAAGAACAATTATCGCTCAGGTTCTTTCAGAGATGAACCTGGATAAAGGAAGCCAGGCAGCAGACGCAGCTTTAGGAAGCTGTCAGTCCTGCGCAAAAGAGCCGGTTATCGAGGAAGGTTGTATCCCTGATGTGACAGAAGTGGATATCCGGGAACAGTATCTTGTGGAAAATCCGGCAAACAAAGAAGCTTTTTACGATCTGAAACAGTACGCACCCTGCCGCCTGGGCATTGGAAAAGCGGGAGGAAGATATAAGACAGACCCGAGCCTTCAGTTCAGGGCAGCCCATTCCGCAGCGCAGGATGCAGTATTTTCCGATGTAGATCAGAAATTTATCGACGATATGGGCCTTTTCAGCGTACAGACCCAGTGCGGAGATAAAGACACTTATCTGACCCGTCCGGATCTGGGAAGAAAGCTCAGTGAAGAAGCGGTAAAGACCATAAAAGAGAAATGCCAGACGCATCCTCAGGTTCAGGTATACGTGTCCGATGGATTAAGCTCCGCAGCAGTGGCAGCCAATATCGGAGATGTGCTTCCCGCTATTGAACAGGGACTGAAAAGCTATGGTATCCAGATGGGCACACCTTTCTTCGTAAAATACGGAAGAGTAGGAGCCATGGACGAAATCTCCGAGATCACAGGAGCAGATGTAACCTGTGTACTCATCGGCGAGCGTCCCGGTCTGATCACAGCAGAGTCCATGTCCGCCTATATCGCATACAAAGCAACGGTAGGAATGCCGGAAGCCAGAAGGACGGTAGTATCCAACATCCATAAGGCAGGAACCATACCTGCAGAGGCCGGGGCACACATTGCAGATGTGATCAAAAAGATCCTGGATAATAAAGCCAGCGGCACAGACCTGAAACTTTAAGTATAAAGAAAAGATACAAGGAGGAAGATATCATGAAAAGAGATCCTGTGAAGGCGGAAGTCCTCGCAACGAAAATTATCCCTAATGTAAGCCCGGATATGGCAAAGGAACTGAACCTGGAGCCTGGAATGAAATCACTGGCCCTGATCACATCTACCAGCGATGACGTTACCTATACAGCTCTGGACGAAGCTACCAAGAAGGCAGACGTCAAGGTAGTATATGCAAAAAGCTTTTACGCAGGCGCTGATAACGCCAATACTAAACTGGCCGGCGAGATCATCGGAATGCTGGCAGGCCCAAACCCGGCAGAAGTCAGAAGCGGACTTGAAGCCTGTGTAGACGTTATTGAGAATCAGGCTCATTTTGTTTCTGCAAATGAAGACGATACCATCATTTATTACGCACACTGCATTTCCAGGACCGGATCTTATCTGTCAGAAGGCGCCGGTATCCAGGAAGGGGAAGCCCTGGCTTATCTGATCGCACCGCCTCTGGAAGCTATGTACGGAGTAGATGCAGCCCTGAAGGCAGCAGATGTAAAAATGTGTGTTCTCTACGCTCCGCCATCAGAGACAAACTTTGGCGGCGCTCTCCTTACAGGAAGCCAGTCAGCCTGCAAGGCGGCATGTGACGCTTTTGCGGCAGCTGTAGAATTTGTAGCAGATAACCCAAAAGAGTAAGCCCGGGATATGAGCAGGTCTTAACAGAGAGGTAAAGCATGAAAGCATTAGGAATGATAGAGACATATGGCTTAGTTGCAGCAGTAGAGGCTCTGGACAGCGCCTTAAAAGCGGCAAATGTTTCTCTGGCAGACATGGTGCGGGTAAAAGGCGGCAGAGTAACCGTCCTGATAGAAGGAGACGTAGGGGCTGTAAAGGCGGCCATAGACGCTTCTCAGGCGGCGGCAGAGAGAGTAGGCAGTGTGGCAAATGTACATGTGATCCCCAGGCCGGATCCTTGTGTTGGCCAGATGCTGGCAGCAGGAGAAGGAAGCTTCCGCAGGAAAGAAAAGCCTTCAGAACCGGAGCGCAAAGAAAGCCCGGTACAGGCTGAAATAAGACCTGAGGCAGCGGAGATCAGAGAAGTATCCAGGGAAGTTCCGACAGAGACTTCTGAGGAAACTGAGATCCTGAAAGAAGAAACACAGCCTGAGAGTGAAGCGCTTGCTGAGCCGCCGGAACCTGTTACCAGAGAAGGCCTGGGGAAGAAATCCGTGGCGAAGCTCCGTTCCCTGGCCAGGGAACTGAAGCTGCCGGGAATGACCTCCAAAGACATCTGCTTTGCAAAGAAACAGCAGCTGATTGATGCGATCATAAGCTTTATGGAACAGGAGAAATAAGTATGCAGTTGTACGATAAAGATCTTTTGTCAGTACAGGAAGTCAGAGAGCTGGTTGAAAAGGCAAAAGCAGCCCAGGAAGAGCTGGCCGGCAAGAGCCAGCAGGAAGTTGACAGGATCGTCAGAGCTATTGCCCAGGCAGGCGTGAGAAACGCCAGAAGACTGGGGAAAATGGCTCATGAAGAAACCGGCTTCGGCACAGCAGCTGACAAAACCATAAAAAATATATTCGCCAGCGACGGCGTATATCAATACATCAAAGATATGAAGACAATAGGAGAGCTGGAAAGGGATGAAGAGAAAAAAGTCCGTGTCCTGGCGGTGCCTGTAGGCGTCATCGCAGGACTGATCCCCTCCACCAATCCTACGTCCACGGTATTTTATAAGGCAGAAATTGCTATTAAAGCAGGAAACGCCATTGTATTTTCCCCACACCCCAACGCCAGGAATTCCATTCTGGAGGCGGTGAAAGTGATACGCCAGGCTATCGCAGAGGCGGGAGGAAATGAAGAGCTGGTAACCTGCATTACCATACCTACCATGCAGGCTACAGATAATCTTATGAAACATCCGGATGTGGCTCTTATACTTGCCACAGGAGGCTCTGCAATGGTACGGTCCGCCTATTCTTCAGGCACGCCGGCCATCGGTGTAGGACCGGGTAACGGACCGGCTTACATTGAAAAGACTGCAGACGTAAAGCTGGCGGTGAAAAGGATCATGGCTTCCAAGACTTTTGACAATGGAACCATCTGTGCTTCCGAACAGTCTGTGGTGTGCGACGACGACATGGCAGATAAAGTCCAGAAGGAAATGGAAAGTCAGGGAGCATATTTCCTGACCCAGGAGCAGATCCAGAAACTTGGAAACTTTATCCTTCGGGCTAATGGGACTATGAACCCTATGATCGTAGGAAAATCTGCCCAGGATATCGCAGATCTGGCAGGTATCACTATACCCGAAGGCACGAAAGTACTTGTGGCAAGAGAGACCGGAGTGGGAAGAGGGCACCCCTATTCCAACGAAAAACTGGCGCCGATCCTGGCTTTCTATACAGCGCCGGATTATGTACAGGTCTGCAGTCTCTGCCAGGAGATCCTGCATTATGAAGGAGCAGGTCATACCTTCTCCATCCACACCAGAGATCAGAAGATGGTAGATTATTTTGCGGCAAGAGTTCCCGCTTCCAGAGTTGTGGTAAATACTTCCAGCGCTCTTGGAGGGATCGGTGCAACCACAAACCTTATGCCCGCCCTTACCCTGGGCTGCGGAGCCGTAGGCGGAAGCGCCACTTCCGATAACGTAGGCCCTATGAACCTTCTTAACCGCAAATACGTGGCAGAAGGAATCTGCGAACTGGAAGATATAAAGAGAGAACTTCCGGATTGCTCAGATGGAATCTGCAGAACCCAGGAAAAATATGACGATATTGATATTGACCGGATCGTTAAAGAAATTATTAAAAGAATACAATCAGCATAACAGATAGGAGGAAACAGATATGGCAGCACAACAGGCCCTTGGAATGATCGAAACAAAAGGATTGGTAGCTTCTATTGAAGCAGCCGACGCAATGGTAAAAGCAGCTAACGTGACTCTGATCGGAAAAGAACACGTAGGCGGCGGATTGGTAACCGTAATGGTAAGAGGAGATGTGGGAGCTGTAAAGGCAGCCACAGATGCAGGAGCGGCAGCAGCCGAGAGAGTGGGAGAGCTGATCTCCATCCACGTGATCCCAAGACCCCACGAGGAAGTAGAGGCGATCCTGCCTTCCTTAAATAAATAAAAGCCAGATAAAAAAGGAGGAAACAGATATGGCAACACAACAGGCCCTTGGAATGATCGAAACAAAAGGATTGGTAGCTTCTATTGAAGCAGCCGACGCAATGGTAAAAGCAGCTAACGTGACTCTGATCGGAAAAGAACACGTAGGCGGCGGATTGGTAACCGTAATGGTAAGAGGAGATGTGGGAGCTGTAAAGGCAGCCACAGATGCAGGAGCAGCAGCTGCTGAGAGAGTGGGAGAGCTGATTTCCATCCACGTGATCCCAAGACCTCATGAGGAAGTAGAAGCGATCCTGCCTTCTTTAAGAGAATAAATCCAGCCTGGGCCGGGAAAGACGCACCTTAAAGGGCAGTATATGCCGAGACGTCTTTCCGGCCGGGAGAAAAAATCAGGTAAGGAGGCAGCGGACAGAAAATGAAAGTAATCACAGAAGCGATTTTAAGAGACGAGCTGCGGGCTTCTGTTCCTGAAACTTACAAGGTACCTGAGGGAAAGATCCTCTCACCGGCTGCCAGGGAATTTCTGCAGCAGAACAAGGTGAAGATCCTGGACGGAAAAAAAGTTTCTTATCAGAAAGAAAAAAAGCAGGAGCTGGAAAAAGAGGAAGAGAGGGATAAGCGGCCGGATGTAAAAGCCACAGAAGTTCCTCCCATGCCTACGGTCCCGGAAGAAGAGAAAAAGCCCAGATTTGTAGACTATGAAACAGGAGCTTTTTACTTTGAAAAGCCGGAGCATATGACCCATCTGTATGGAAATGTTCTGGTCCCCAAGGATCATAAAAGGATCTACTTCAGAGGAAAGCTGGACAGTCTGGAAACAATCTTTGTTCTGAACCAGACCCTTCTTCTGGAAATGGGAGAGGACCAGTCCCTGATCGACGACCTTCAGGATATCCTGGAAAGCCTTCGGGAAATGATGCGCTGCGATGTTATGGACGAGCCCTTCCGCAGGGAATGCATCATAGGACTGAACCACAAAGAGCTGAGAGAACATTCTCATAACCCAATGAAATTCTATCACATAAAACAGATGGTGCTTCCGGACTACACTCTGGGGAAATCCTATGCTCTCCTGAATCAGCTCAGAGCGGCGGTGAGAGAGACTGAGGTAGCTGCCGCAGCTGCTTTCCATGTTGGAAAAGAATATCTAAGACAGGATATCATAGAGGAGCTGAACCGTATGTCCAGCGCCATGCATATCATCATGTGCAAATATCTGGCAGGAGAATACGGCAGGAAATGACAGACAGGAGGAACCTATGGAAAGGCTTATAAAACAGGTGACAGACAGCCTTATGAAAGCCGGGCTGGTGGAAGTGGAAGTATCTGCCAGACATGTGCATCTGACAGCAGAGGATGTAGAGGTACTCTTCGGCAAAGGAGCCGTCCTGCATCCCAAACGGCCCCTGTCCCAGAAAGGTCAGTTCCTCAGTGAAGAACGGGTAACTCTGGCAGGGAAAAAGGGGAAAATGCAGCGGGTGGCTGTCCTGGGACCGGTGCGCAGCGCCACCCAGGCAGAGCTTTCTGTAAGTGATTGTGTGGCTCTGGGAGTCCAGGCCCCTATAAGGGAATCCGGAGATATTGAAGGATCCGGAGAAATCCTTATCGAAGGACCTGCAGGAACCCTCCAGATCTCCCAGGGAGCTATCGTGGCCCACAACCACATTCACGTTCCCACCCAGACTGCAGCCCGGCTGGGGCTTAAAGATAGGGAGAGGGTGTCTGTGAAGATCCTCAGTGAAAGACCGGTGACTTTTGAAGATGTGATCATCCGGGTGCGGGAGGATTTTAACTTCAAGATGCACATCGACTTTGACGAAGCCAACGCAGCTTCCGTTAAAGGATTTACATTAGGAAAGATCATAAAACACACATAAGGAGCAGGACCATGGATATACAACAGGTAGAAAATTTTATGAAGATGGTAAGCAGGTCAGAAAAAGAGACCTTTCCCCATAAGGGAAAATTAAAAACAGGCCTGGACCTGGGCACCGCATATATCGTACTGGTGGTCCTGGATGAAGAAAACAGGCCTGTGGCCTGTGAGAAGCAGGCGGCCAGTGTGCTGAGAGACGGGGTGGTGGTAGACTACTCCGGAGCACTGGACATCGTAAGAAAGCTGAAGGCAAAACTGGAGGAACGTATCGGCGAGGAACTGATAAACTGTGCCATTGCCATGCCTGCAGGAACCGAGAGCAGCGTGAAGACCCATCAGTATGTGGCGGAAGGCGCCGGATTCGAGGTGACGGCGGTGCTGGATGAACCCTCATCGGCCAATGCCATTTACAAGATACAGGATGGGGTGATCGTGGACATAGGCGGTGGGACTACAGGACTGGCTGTGATCCACGGAGGAAAGGTGGTCCGGACCGAAGACGAACCTACGGGAGGCACCCATTTGTCTTTAGTTTTGGCAGGGAACTATCATATTACCTTTGAAGAGGCGGAAACCATGAAACAGGATTATTCCAGACATAAGGAGATCCTGCCGGTGGTGAAAGCAGTGGTGGAAAAAATAGCTTCCATTATCAAGCGGTATGTGGATCCCAAAGACGTTGACACCATCTACCTCTGCGGAGGTACCTGCTGTCTTACAGGAATTGAAAATATTATACAAAAGGAAACAGGAATCCGGACAGTAAAGCCGGCAGATCCCTTTCTGGTCACACCGGCGGGGATTGCGGTAAACTGTCTGATCCCTGATTAAAAGGGAAAGGAGGAGAGAGATGGATATAGATGCTTTGATCAGTGAGATCAGCCGAAGAGTTATGGAAAAGGCAGCGGCTCTGGAAGTACAGGAACGGGATCCGGATAAACCGAAAATCCTGATCCTTACAGAGAAACATGGAGAGATCTGCCATGAAACCCTGGAAAACCAGATATTAGCAGGAAAATATCAGACAGAATGTGCCCTTCTCAAGGGGGATGACTGTAAGGTGGAAGATTATGAAGCTATCCTGGTATATACCCTGTCTAACGCAGCCCTTGGCAAACTGGCAGCAGGGATTTTTGACTGCTCCTTTACCCGGATCCTGGGGGAAGCCCTTCTCCAGGGGAAGAAAATACTGGCAGCCAGAGAAGGAATAGAGCTTTTTACCTATAAAGATACCGCCCCAAAACCATACTATAACAGGCTGGCAGAAAATCTGAAACTGCTGGAAGAAAGCGGCATGATCCTGACTCCTCACAGCCAGATGACGGCTCTTCTGACCGGTGAAATGCCAGAAGCCGGCCGCAGGAAACCGGAGGAGGAATGCCCGGCAGGGGAAGAGACGGAGAAAAAAATTTCCTGTCAGGAAGAAGTCCTGAGGAAAAAGGTGATCACAGAACGGGATATGGCCGCCCTTAAGGAAAGAAAAATTTCCAGGATCCTGGTGGATAAAAAGACTATCCTCACCGATCTGGCAAGAGAATACGCTTCCAGATATGGCATTACAGTAAGACGCAGCGCCTGCCTGGAAAAGAAGGGAGAGTAAAAGATGAAGACAGCAAAAGTGATCGGAAATATCTGGGCCACCAGGAAGGAAGAAAAACTGGCAGGTCTGAAACTTCTGATACTTCAGCCTTTAAACCTGCTGGATGACTCTCCTGTAGAGTATCCCATTGTAGCAGCGGACATTATCGGCGCAGGAGTGGGAGAAAAAGTGATCTATGTAGGCGGCAGTTCCGCCAGAGGAGCTGCCGGAAGTATGGATATTCCTGTAGACGCTACCGTTGTGGGAATTGTGGATGATCAGGAAATAGAAGAAGAGCTCATAGAAAGAAAGCGGTGAAGCCATGGAATTTTTAGAATTAATCCAGTCTGCGGGAGTGGCCGGAGCCGGCGGGGCGGGATTCCCCACCCATGTAAAGCTGAAGGCCAAAGCAGAATATTTCATAGTAAACGGGGCAGAGTGCGAGCCGCTGATCGAAACGGATAAGTATCTGTGCAGGGCTTATCCGGAGCGGATCGTGGAGACCACAGCAAAGATCGCTGCCCACCTGGAAGCCCAGCATGCAGTGATCGCCCTGAAAGGAGAGTATAAACGGGAGATCCAGGCTCTGTCCCAGGCCATAGAAAAATTGAATGCTCCGGTAGAGATCTTTCAGTCGGAAGCTTTCTATCCGGCGGGAGATGAACAGATCCTGGTATGGAACGTAACCGGGAGGAGCATCCCTGAAAAGGGACTGCCGCTGGATGTAGGCTGTGTGGTAGATAATGTGGGAACCGTACTGTCTATAGCGGACGCTCTCGAGGAAATTCCAGTATGCGAAAAATTCCTTTCTGTGACAGGAGCGGTAAAAGAAACTAAAATTTTCCACGTACCTCTTGGAACCGCTATTACAGATATTTTAAAAGCAGTACAGATCCTTCCCGGAGATTATGCAGTGATCCTGGGAGGTCCCATGATGGGAAAAATGCTCCGGACAAAGGAGGAGATCCAGAGCGCCGTGGTAACAAAGACCACAGGAAATCTTCTGGTTCTTCCCAAAGACCATTATCTGGTAAAACGCAGCGAAAAGACTGTGCCGCAGATGATCCATATTGCAAAGTCTGCCTGTATCCAGTGCAGGATGTGTACGGATATGTGTCCCCGTTTCCTGATCGGTCATGAGGTAAGGCCTAACATGGTCATGAGGAATCTCTGGAGAGAAAATCTCATAACCTCGTCCCGGGAGGCTGAGAAAGCTTTCGGAAGCGCAGTGAACTGCTGTTCCTGCGGCGTCTGCGAGATGTTTGCATGTCCTATGGGACTGTCTCCCAGAAAAATGAACGAATATGCAAAAGGCATCTTAAACAAATGGGAAGTGCAGCCTGAGAGAAATATGGAACCCAGGGCCAGAGCAGGGATTGAACATAAAAAGATTCCAACAAAAAGGCTTATCGCCAGGCTTGGACTGGCCCCCTATGTGTCTCAGAAACTGCCGGTTTTTCAGGAACTGGATGTAAATACATGTTACCTTCCTCTACGTCAGCATATCGGAAAGCCGGCGGTTCCAGCGGTGCATCCGGGACAGCATGTGGAAAAGGGAGAGCTGGCCGCTAAAGCCGCAGAAGGGCTGTCCCTGAATATCCACACAGGTATGGCCGGAGTGGTGACGGAAGTCACTCAGGAAGGCATCAAAATCTGCAGGGAGGAGGTATAAGCTATGAGCAGCAAAGCAATCGGAATGATAGAATTGTCCAGCATTGCCAGAGGGATCGAAGTCAGCGATTACATGGTAAAGGCCGCTCAGGTGGAGCTTCTTCGGGCCTCCACTGTGTGTCCGGGAAAATATGTGGTCATT
This sequence comes from uncultured Blautia sp., assembly GCA_944384185.1. Taxonomy (GTDB): domain Bacteria; phylum Bacillota; class Clostridia; order Lachnospirales; family Lachnospiraceae; genus Blautia. The sequence continues at coordinate 23,423 of CALWSM010000017.1, forward strand.
GTAGGCGGAGATACAGGAGACGTGAAGGCCTCCATGGAAGCAGGCCTGGCCCAGGGAGGAGAATTTGTAGTAGATTCCCTTCGGATCTCTAATGTCCATGAACAGCTGATCCCGGCGCTTTCCGGAACGGTTACCGTGGAAAATCCCCAGGCCGTGGGCGTTGTGGAATTTTATTCCATGGCATCAGCGATCCTGGCGGCAGATGAGGCGGCAAAGGCGGCCAATATTACACTGATCGAAGTCCGTATGGGCTATGCGGTAGGGGGAAAAGGATTCGTTACTCTGACAGGCGATGTAGGCGCAGTAAGAGCTGCGGTAGAAGCAGCCAAAAGGGATAAAGAGCTATACGTGGAGAGCACGGTGATCCCAAGACCTGCTCCGCAGGTATTCCAGTCCCTTCTATGAGAAACCATACAGACATTTTCGTGACAGCGACAGATTACATAAGAAACATAAAATCACAAAAAAGGAGGAGGATCTATGTTTCAGGAACTGATTGATAATATTACTAATGTGGGAGTTTTTACTGAAAGTATAACGAACTGGGTCCAGAATATTTCCATTAACTCCGTGATCATTCTGATCATGATGATCTTTATGCTGGTAGGCGCCATTGATAAGATCCGTGGAAATAAAAAAGGATACGGTGAAAAATTTGAAGAAGGATTTAACGCTATGGGACCTTTGGCTATGGCAATGGCCGGAGTTGTTGCGGCAGCCCCGGTGCTTTCCGTTATCCTGGAACCCATTATCGTGCCGATCTACAGGTTGTTCGGCGCAGACGCATCCATGTTTGCAACTACGCTTCTGGCCTGTGATATGGGCGGATATCCTCTGGCAATGGAACTGGCGTCTAATGAGACTATCGGTAACTTCTCAGGCCTGATCCTTGGAACCATGATGGGACCTACCCTGGTATTTACCATTCCCGTAGCTCTTTCCATTATTAAAAAGAAAGACAGAGCTTACCTTGGAGCCGGTATCCTGGCCGGTATGATCACCATTCCTATCGGATGTATCGTCGGCGGTCTGGTCATGAATATGACCCAGTACAAGATCAATATCATTACGATCCTGGTAAACCTGATCCCGGTTATCATCATTGCGGCGCTTATCGTGGTAGGGCTTTGGATCATCCCAGGCAAGATGATCAGCGGATTTAACAAGTTTGGAACGGGGGTTACCATTGTTATTACCGCATTGACAGCAATCGCTGTTTTTGAATATCAGACAGGTATTGAATTCCCCCTGTTTAACCTTATGGTGGAAGCAGACGCAGAAGGCACCGTTCCCCTGGAATCCGGACTTCTTACCTGCGGACAGATTTCTATCGTGCTGATCGGAGCCTTCCCTATGGTAGAGTGGATCACACGAACCTTTGGGAAGCCATTAAACGCTCTGGGCAAAAAACTGGGCATGAACGAGACAGGCTGTGCAGGTCTGGTTGCTACCCTTGCCAACAATATTGCCATGTTCAACGTAATGGGCGACATGAACCCGAAAGGAAAACTCCTTAACGTAGCCTTTGCTGTAAGCGCAGCATTTGTATTCGGCGATCACCTGGGCTTTACTGCCGGCGTAAATTCCGACATGATCTTCCCGGTTATCGTAGGAAAGCTTGTAGCAGGTATCACCGCTCTTATCCTTGCAAATATCTTGTCACCGAAGCTCCTTGATAAGGTACAGACTACCATCAAAGCCCAGGGAGACGAGGCAGAAGAATAGAGCAGAGCCGGGGCGGCCTCGTTCTTTCAGAAGTTTTCCAGGAAAGCAGCGGGGCCTGTGCCCTGTATATACAGACAGAAGGGAGACAGGCAATGAACGTAAGTGAAGAATTGGTGCGGCAGATCGTACAGAGGATCCTGGAAGAATCGGCAGCACAGAATACCCCAAAAGAAGACTTTGTAAAAGAAAAAGATTCCAGCGGCATTATCAAGATCAAGACAGATACGGTAAAATGCGAGAGATTTCAGCAGGACGGCGTGGCCCTGAAAGATGTGGTCACCCTGGAGGAAGCTCCCCGGATGGGCTGCGGGATCATGGAGCTGGATCACACCAGCTTTGAGTGGACACTGACCTATGACGAGTACGATATGGTTATTGACGGAACCCTGGAGATCGAGATCGACGGCCGGGTGCTTACCGGAAAACCGGGAGATATCATCTACATACCGAAAAATTCTCACATCCATTTCCAGACTCCTTCCACTGCCAGATACGCCTACTTTGTATATCCGGCAGACTGGCAGTAAATACGGCGGAGGCAGACCCTGGGAGCTGCCCCATTAATCAACTGCGACGAATGGAGCGGCGCCTGGGACCCCACAGGATAGGTTTACATAATACATATCCTGCCGGAAAAGGGAAAGGAGACTGACATGGAGATACGCTTTGTAAGACCGGAAGAAGTAAGGCAGCTTCAGAGAAATGTAGTCACTGGCTTTCCATCCAAGACGCCTCCGGAGCTCCTGAAAAATATGCCGGAAGAACTGGTAAGTCCCCAGGAAGGCCGATTCCTGGGCTGCTTTGATGATGAAGGCATTCTGATAGGCTCTCTGCTGATGATGGATTTTCAGCAGAACATAAGGGGAAAACTGATGAAAATGGGAGGTATCGCCTATGTTTCCACCGGTTTTCTCCGGAAAAAAGAACATGTAGCCAGAAATATGATCCGGGTAGCCATAGGCGTTTTCGCCGGGACAGGAACTTACGTGGGAGGGCTTCATCCTTTTAACCCGGCCTTCTATGGGAAAATGGGATATGGATATTGTAATGAAAGCATGATGTTTTCTCCAAAGCCCCAGTATATCCGGTCCTACGGACATAAAGAACACCTTTTTTACGCCGGGGAAGAAGACCGGGAAGAAATCCTGGGGCTGTATCGGCGACAGGCTGAAAAGACCCATGGAGCCACCATCCACCCTTATATGGATCTGCACAGGATCTTTGACATGCCTTATGTGGTTGTGTGCAGGAGAGAGGGCCGGATCACCGGGTATCTTACCTTTGAGTTTACTCCGGTAGATCACTATACAGATATGTATCATGACCTGACTGTCCGGGAAATGGTTTATGAAGACATGGAGACACTGGAGGAATTCCTTACTTTCTTTGCTTCCCAGACAGATCAGATCGACCGGGTGCGGATCTATACTCCTGAAGAAAACTTCCAGATGTATTTTACGAATCCTGACAGCGGAGAGAACCGGGCCTATGACGGAGCCATTCAGGAAATCGGAAGGAAGAACATGGGCCATATGTTCCGGATCCTCAGTGTGGAAAACTATTTCCGGGAACAGGATCATTGTGAGGAAAAGACAGAGAGAAGCTTTACTCTGGAGCTTCAGGTGGAGGATACCTTTGTGGAAGAAAATAACAGGAGTTTCTTCCTCAGGATAGAAGGGGGAAAGATAAATCTCCTTGACAGCACGCAGGAACCTGGCCGGGGAGATGTAAAGCTGAAGACCAATATCGCCGATCTGTCCAGCCTGGTCATGGGAGCGGTTCCCCTGAAGAAATTTCTCTGGAGCAGGAGAATGAGCTGCAGTGACGAAAGTTATGCAGAGGACATACAGAAAGCCCTAGGGTGGAGCGAGAAACCTAAGAATTATACTTACTTTTAAATTTGACAATATTTTTAAATATTATAAAGTAAAAAACAGAGGACTGTAAGGGAAATGTTTTAGTCCTCTGTTTTTTTAGTTAATTACCGGCTGGGGCTGTGGAGAAAATCAAATGGGGCTTTTGGGGAAGGGCGTATAGGATCGTACAAATAGCGGCGGGAATAAAGGGTGCATTTTTGTAGTATATTCCGTTGGAGTAAAGAAATAGTCAGTTGATAAAAAATAAATGAAAAGAGTATTGGTTCCTTGAGGTATAATGATTTCGA
>CALWSM010000018.1 GCA_944384185.1 uncultured Blautia sp.
CGGGTATCTTCCCTCAACTAAGCTCATCTCTCGCCTTCGGCTCGGCTTCGCTAAGGTTCGGGAAGGGCCTCGCACTAAGTTCAAGCTGCGCCTTTCGGCTTGCTTTCACTAAGTTGCTTTCGGCCTACCAGCTTGCTTTTTTCACTCCTGGGATCTGGCCTTTGTATGCCAGCTCACGGAAGCAGATACGGCAGATACCGTATTTTCTTAAATATGCATGTGGACGTCCACAGATACGGCAGCGGCTGTACTCTCTTGTGGAGAATTTCTGTTTACGCTGCTGTTTTACTTTCATTGCTGTTTTAGCCATGAATTTTCCCTCCTATAATTACTTTGCAAATGGCATGTTGAATAATGTCAATAATTCACGAGCTTCTTCGTCTGTTTTAGCAGTGGTTACGAAAATTACATCCATACCTCTTACTTTATCGACTTTATCATATTCCACTTCAGGGAAAATCAGCTGCTCTTTGATTCCGAGGGCATAATTTCCTCTTCCGTCAAATGCGTTAGGATTTACGCCGCGGAAGTCACGTACACGAGGCAGCGCCAGGTTGATCAGACGATCTGCAAACTCGTACATCTTTTCGCCTCTTAAAGTTACTTTACATCCGATAGGCATACCCTCGCGGATCTTGAAGTTCGCAACGGAATTTTTGGCTTTTGTTGTTACAGCCTTCTGTCCTGTGATCAGTTCCATATCAGCTACGGCCGCATCCAGAACCTTTGCGTTGTCTTTTGCTTCGCCTACACCCATGTTCACCACGATCTTATCGAGTTTCGGCACTTCCATAACGTTTTTATAACCAAACTTTTTGATCATAGCGTCTACGATCTCGTTTTTATACATATCTTTAAGTCTGCTCATTTATTGGCCTCCTCTCTCAATTAATCGATCACTTTGCCTGTAGTCTTAGCCACACGCACTTTCTTGCCATCCTCAACTTTAAAGCCTACTCTGGTAGCTTTTCCTTCATGCATAACCATAACATTGGAGGCATCGATCCAGGCTTCCTTGTTCACGATACCGCCCTGCTGATTGCTCATAGATGGTTTTGTGTGTTTTGTGACCATGTTTACGCCTTCAACCAGAACAGCGCCTTTTTTCGGATTAACAGAGATTACTTTTCCTTCTTTGTCTTTATCTTTGCCGGCGATAACTTTAACCGTATCGCCTTTTTTAATCTTAAACATCAGGCTTACCTCCTATAATACTTCCGGAGCCAAGGAAACAATCTTCATAAACTGTTTCTCACGAAGCTCTCTGGCTACAGGTCCAAAAATACGGGTTCCTCTTGGTGTCTTGTCATCTTTGATGATAACGGCTGCGTTTTCATCAAATTTGATGTAAGAACCGTCTTTACGGCGAACGCCTTTTACAGTACGAACAACAACGGCTTTCACAACGTCGCCCTTTTTCACAACGCCGCCTGGTGTTGCATCTTTGACCGTAGCAACGATAACATCGCCAATATTGGCATATCTTCTGGTAGAACCGCCCATAACACGGATGCAGAGGATTTCTTTTGCGCCAGTGTTGTCAGCGACTCTAAGTCTACTTTCCTGTTGAATCATGCTGGGATTCCTCCTTCACGAATTTCCAAACTATATTCCCATAATTGGAAAACCAATTATTTCACTCTTTCTACAACTTCTACAAGTCTCCATCTCTTATCCTTGGACAGAGGTCTTGTCTCCATAACCTTTACGGTATCGCCGATGTTGCAGGTATTTTCTTCGTCATGTGCCTTTAATTTATAAGTTCTCTTCACGATCTTTTTGTAAAGAGGATGTTTAACGTGGTCTTCGATAGCAACGACGATAGTTTTGTCCATCTTGTTGCTGACAACTTTACCAACACGTGTTTTTCTCAGATTTCTTTCCACGATTATGCTGCTCCTTTCTATTAATAGGAATTAACTTCCTTACGCATTTGCCTTCTGAGCAATCAGAGTCTGGATTCTAGCGATGTTCTTGCGAACCTCTTTAATTCTGCTTGTATTGTCCAGCTGATTTGTTGCATTCTGGAATCTCAGGTTAAAGAGTTCCTTTTTAGCAGCTACTAATTCTTCCTGTAATTCTGCAGCTGATTTTGTTCTTAAATCTTCTACATAATTTTTAATTTTCACTGTTATCACCGCCTTCTAAGTCTGCACGAGAAACGATTTTACATTTGACTGGCAACTTATGCATTGCAAGACGTAATGCTTCGCGGGCTGTTTCTTCCGGAACGCCTGCGATCTCAAACATTACTCTGCCTGGCTTTACAACTGCTACCCAGTATTCTAAGGCACCTTTTCCGGAACCCATACGTGTTTCTGCTGGTTTTGCTGTTACTGGTTTATCTGGAAAAATCTTGATCCATACTTTACCGCCACGTTTGATATAACGAGTCATGGCAACACGGGCAGCCTCGATCTGGTTGGATCTGATCCAGCAGGGCTCTGTTGCTACCAGACCAAATTCACCGTAGTTGATCTTATTTCCTCTTAACGCTTTTCCTCTCATGGAGCCACGGAATTGTTTACGACGTTTTACTCTTTTTGGCATTAACATAATTATTTATCGCTCCCTTCCTTAGTTCCTTTTGTTGGAAGTACTTCGCCATTGTAGACCCATGTCTTAACGCCAACCTTGCCGTAAGTGGTATCTGCCTCAGCGAAACCATAGTCGATATCTGCTCTTAAAGTCTGAAGGGGAATGGTTCCCTCGCTGTAGAACTCTGTACGAGCCATATCAGCGCCGCCCAGACGTCCGGATACGGAAGTTTTGATTCCCTTTGCGCCGGCCTTCATAGTTCTGGACATTGCAGACTTCATAGCGCGACGGAAGGAAATACGGTTTTCCAGCTGAAGAGCGATGTTCTCTGCTACCAGCTGAGCGTCTTTATCCGGTCTCTTTACTTCTTTGATGTCAACAACTAATTTCTTATCTGTATATTTCTGTAATTCAGCTTTTACTTTCTCGATCTCAGAACCGCCTTTGCCGATCACAACACCTGGTTTTGCAGTGTAAACGATCACTTTTACTCTGTCAGATGCTCTCTCGATCTCGATCTTGGAGATGCCTGCGCTGTATAATTTCTTTTTCAGAAATGTTCTGATATTATAATCTTCCACTAAGTTGTCAGCGAAATCGCCTTCAGCATACCATTTGGAATCCCAGTCTTTGATAACGCCGACTCTGAGTCCGTGTGGGTTAACCTTCTGTCCCATGATATTCCTCCTTATCTTTCATCCAATACAACTGTGATATGGCAGTTTCTCTTTAAGATCCTGTAAGCTCTGCCCTGTGCTCTCGGTTTGATTCTCTTCATTGTAGGCGCTTTGTTTGCATAGCACTCTGCAATGTAAAGATTTTCCGGATTCATACCATTGTTGTTCTCAGCATTTGCAATAGCTGATTCCAGTAATTTCTTGATCACGCTGGAAGCGTATCTCGGATTGTATGTTAAGATACCAAGTGCAGTCTGCACGTCTTTGCCGCGGATAACATCCAGTACGTAGCAAGCTTTCTGTACGGACATTCTTGCGTAGGATAACTTTGCAGAGGGTCTTGTATCTTTATTAGCATTTCTTGCTCTCTTAATCTGACTTCTATGTCCTTTTGCCATGATAAAAGCCTCCTTTCAAATATTAACGAACACCTGATTTTTTCTCGTCTTTGCCGTGTCCTCTGTAGGTTCTGGTAGCCACGAACTCACCCAGCTTATGTCCTACCATATCTTCTGTGATATAAACCGGCACATGTTTTCTTCCGTCATGAACAGCGATGGTGTGTCCAACGAAGGAAGGGAAAATTGTAGAACGACGTGACCAGGTCTTAATAACTGTCTTATCGCCGGCAGCATTCATAGCGTCTACTTTTTTCAGTAAGCTTTTATCTGCGAACGGTCCTTTTTTTAATGAACGAGCCATTGTCTTACCTCCTATTATTTAGCAAATGTTTTGCCATCTCTTCTTCTTACAATTAACTTGTTAGACTGTTTGTTTTTCTTTCTTGTCTTCAAGCCAAGAGCCGGTTTGCCCCATGGAGTACATGGACCTGGGCGTCCGATACCGGTCTTACCTTCACCACCGCCGTGTGGATGGTCGTTGGGGTTCATAACAGAACCGCGGACGGTAGGACGGATACCCATGTGACGTTTACGTCCTGCTTTACCGATATTGATAAGGCTGTGCTCGCCGTTTCCTACAACGCCGATAGAAGCGCGGCAGTTTAACGGAACCATTCTCATTTCGCCTGATGGAAGACGAAGTGTTGCATATTTTCCTTCTTTTGCCATTAACTGTGCTCCGTTACCTGCAGAACGAACCAGCTGTCCGCCTTTGCCCGGATACAGTTCAATGTTGTGTACCATAGTACCAACTGGGATATTTGCTAAAGGCAGGCAGTTTCCAGGTCTTACCTCGGCGTTCTCGCCGTTCATGATCTTCATGCCGACCTTTAATCCTTCAGGAGCTAAGATGTAAGCCTTCTCGCCGTCTGCATATGCGATCAGAGCGATGTTAGCTGTTCTGTTCGGATCGTATTCAATAGTCTTAACTGTTGCAGGGATATCGTCTTTTCTTCTCTTGAAGTCAACGATTCTGTATTTTGTTCTGTTTCCGCCTCCGCGGTGTCTTACTGTGATCTTACCTTGATTATTACGTCCAGCATTTTTCTTTAAGGACACAACCAGAGATTTCTCCGGAGTTGAGGTTGTGATCTCGCTGAAATCAGAACCTGTCATGTGTCTTCTGGAAGGTGTATATGGGCTGTAGGTTTTAATTCCCATTACTGTCTCTCCTTTCATATCCGCCAGCGGGCAACACGCCCTGGCGTTTCTTTGCCGCAGCCAAATATCGGATTAATTTTTCTTGACTGCTGTAGTTGTTATCGTAGTTTGTACGGGTGTGTTCACTCAACGAAACTCGGCTGTCGCCTTCGGCTCTGCCTCGTTAAGGTTCGTGAACAGGGCCCGACTAAGGCTCAACTATCGCCTTTGGCTCTGTTTCGCCAAGTCTTACAGCCCTTCAAAAATTTCAATATCTTTGCTGTCCTCTGTGAGAGTTACGATAGCTTTCTTTGTCTTAGCTGTCTTTCCGAAGGTCATTCCTCTTCTCTTTGTCTTACCGTCTAAGTTCATGGTATTGACAGATTTTACTTTTGTTCCTTCGAACATTTTTTCAACAGCTTCTTTGATCATGGTCTTGTTAGCCTCTGTGTGAACTAAGAAAGTATATTTCTTCTCGCCCATGGCTGCCATGCTCTTCTCTGTTACAATCGGTTTCAGGATTACATCATAATACTGTACGTTTGCCATTATGCGTATACCTCCTCAATTGCTGCTGCAGAAGCCTTTGTCAGGATCAGAGTGTTGTATTTCAGCACATCGTATACATTGATGGTGCTTGGTAACGCTGTGATCACGTCCGGGATATTTCTTGCGGACAGTACCACGTTCTGATCATTGTCAGCCAGAACAACCATTGCTTTAGAAACATTCAGGTTATTCAGTACGTTCTGCATTGCCTTTGTCTTGATTTCATCTAATTTCAGATCTTCCAGAACGATCAGCTTGTTCTCCTGCACTTTGCTTGTCAGCGCAGACTTCAGAGCTGCTCTTCTTTCTTTTTTATTCATCTTCAGAGAATAATCTCTTGGTGTCGGCGCAAATACCACACCGCCGCCTGTCCACTGGGGAGCTCTTGTTGAACCCTGTCTTGCATGACCGGTTCCTTTCTGTCTCCAGGGTTTTCTTCCGCCGCCGGATACTTCAGAACGTGTTTTTGCCTTCTGTGTACCCTGACGATTATTTGCAAGCTGACGAACAACAGCCAAATGCACTAAGTGATCGTTGATCTTCACACCGAACACCGCATCGTTTAATTCCATTGTTCCAACTTCTTTGCCTTCCATATTATAAACAGATACGTTTGCCATTTCTATGGTCCTCCTTTCCAACGAAAACTTTATTTGCCGGCTTTTACGGTTTCTTTAACGGTAACTAAGGATTTCTTTGGTCCCGGAACAGCGCCTTTTACCAGAAGCAGATTGTTTTCCGCATCCACTTTTACGATCTCAAGGTTCTGTACAGTCACTTTTACATGTCCCATCTGTCCTGGCATTCCTTTTCCTTTGAATACCTTGGATGGATCGGAGCAAGCGCCGTTGGAACCTGCATGACGGTGGTATTTAGAACCGTGGGCCATAGGTCCTCTGGACTGTCCATGTCTCTTGATAGCGCCCTGGAAGCCTTTACCTTTGCTGATAGCAGTTGCGTCGATCTTGTCGCCTGCTGCAAAGATGTCCGCTTTGATTTCCTGTCCTAAGGAGTATTCGCCTTCCAGCTTCAACTCTCTTACATATCTTCTGCAGGAAACTCCGGCTTTGTCAAAGTGTCCTTTCATTGGCTTGTTTACAAGATTCTCTCTCTTGTCGCCAAAACCGACCTGTACTGCTTCATAGCCGTCGTTGTCCATGGTCTTAACCTGTGTCACCACACATGGGCCAGCCTGCAATACAGTTACTGGAGTTAACACTCCGTCTTCGTTGAAGATTTGAGTCATTCCGACTTTAGTAGCTAAGATTGCTTTCTTCATTTTTTACCTCCTGTGAATCTACAGCGGATTACACTGTGTTGTGCAATCATCCTAGACAAACAGTCGATATATACCTTATATCAACCTTGCAAGGATAATCTCTTGGTTAAACAGAATTATTTCTGTTTCATCTTGATATCAATGTACACACCTGCAGGCATCTCCAGTCTTGCCAGAGCGTCTACTGTTTTCTGTGTAGGTGCAATGATATCGATCAGTCTTTTATGAGTTCTCTGCTCGAACTGTTCTCTGGAATCTTTGTATTTGTGAACCGCACGCAGGATCGTTACAACCTCTTTCTTTGTAGGAAGGGGAACCGGTCCGCTGACAGTTGCTCCATTCTTCTTAACAGTTTCGATGATTTTGCCTGCAGACGCATCTACTAACTGATGGTCGTAAGCTTTTAAAGTGATTCTCATTACTTGACTTGCCATAAAAAAAGTCTCCTCCTTTTCGCACTTTTAGTAGTACGACAAGCGGCGACTGTACACATTCCCGTGTGTGTCATCTCAAGGCTGCACACACTCCCACTTATTCGTGGTAAGTCTTTTGATGTTATACAGTGACTTGTCGTCAGTTTCCTAACTTGACATTCGCTCCACGGAAAACCTGCCACTCAGGCAGCAACCTCACGCTTCACAGCTATCATGTCACAGCACTTGTTAGTATAATAGAAGTTTTTCCAGATTGCAAGCTTTTTTTCTCCGGTTTTGTATTTTTTTTGTATTTTTTTCCATACAGAACAAGGCAGCCCCCCCTTCCTCTCCCTCTCTCCTAAAAAAATGAAAAGCATTGGATACCGCCGTCTTTCCAATGCTCTTCATTATAATATGATGTTACAGGATATCCGAATAATCCAGAAGCGTCACCTGGTTCTCTTTATCCTCTTTGACTTCGGGAGTATCTCCCTGGGCCTGGGCTTTTGCCAGCAGCTCTTCCACTGTGGGCGCATGAAGGACAGATTCCGGATTAATGGTGTCTTCTTTCACAGTCTCCTGGGATGCTTCCGTTGCTTCCGGCGCTATGAGAGCTTCCGGCTCAGCAGGGGTTTCCGGCACCGCCGGTTCCTCCCCGGCTTCCTTTTCTTCCTCTTCTGCTGCATCTGGAGATCCGGCTTCTTCAGAAGGCTGCGCCTCTTCTCCTTCGGAGATCTCTTCTGCGCCTTCCTTCCTCTCATCTGAAAGATTTCCATGTTCCAAAGTGCTGATATCCGGCATAACAATAGTAGCATCCGGCACCTGCTCCGGTTCACTGATCGCAGAAGCCTCTGCCGCCGCAGCTGACGCCGCCTCTTCCGCCGTCACATCAGAATCCTGCTCCGGCAATATATCACTTCCGGCGTCCGCCTCCTCGAAGCTCCCGGATTCCGGAAATTCTTCCTCTTCTTCCTCTTCCTCTTCTTCCTGCAATCTTTTTTTCTCCATTTTCCTGCGCCGTTTTTCTTCCTTTTTTAATCTCCTGCGCTCTCTGCGGGAAAGAACCTCTTCTTCCTCTTCCTCGTCCTCTTCTTCCTCGTACTCCTGAACCTCTTCGTCGAATTCCTCATCCTCATCTTCATCTCTGTCCTTTCTCCAGATCTCAGAGAGAATAAAGAGGATGATCAGGAAGATGATCCCCAATCCAGTGACGATCAATCCTTCTGTACTCTGAAGAGCTATGGCGCCATAGCCGATAAAAGGAACCACCAGCGCAACCCTGGGAACAGATTTCTGTATGGTAATGTTCTGGGTATCGCTATTGCTGTTATAAGGATCCCTTACCTTATAAGCCCCTGCGCTGGCGTCCATATCCGTGATCTCATAAATATAATCACTGGATCCTTCACTGTAGATAATACGGTCTCCCGTCTCCAGCTCATCAGCGTCTGCGCTCTGCCCGTAGGCTACGGATCCTACCGGAAGGTTCGTATCCGTTCCCGTATTGTCATTCATGACGGTATCGATTCCCATAAGGGGGGGAACCAGAAGTGCGGCCGCCACAATAATTGCAGCGATCAGCACCAGATTTACAATGATCTTCAAAAATCTTGACATTTTTATACTCCTTACCTTACAGCTTGGCGTTATCTTTTCTAAATAGTTACATTTGTTTTATCTTATCATTTTTCAGCCAGGATGTATAGAGCAAATTTTGTGCTTACATCTCTTTCAGGAAAGCACAGTATCCTCTGTACGCTTCATAAATATCCACTTTGCTGGCGATTTCCCATGGCGCATGCATATTCAGAACAGGTACGCCGCAGTCGATCACTTCCATATTATAATTTGCCAGAATATAGGCGATGGTTCCTCCGCCGCCCTGGTCTACCTTACCCAGCTCCGCCGTCTGATAAGCCACATGGTTTTCTTCCATAACCCTGCGCAGCTTTGCTATGTATTCCGGATTGGCGTCGTTAGATCCGCCTTTTCCTCTGGAGCCGGTATATTTATTAAAGGTAATTCCATGTCCCAGATATGCCGCATTCTTTTTCTCCATAACCTCCGGATAATTTGGATCAAAAGCAGCGCTGACATCAGAGGAAAGCATCATGGAATTCTTCAGAGCCCTTCTCAGAAGCAGTTCGCTGTACTGTCCGGCAGCATTCATCACTTCTGCAGTTGTATTTTCAAAGAACCTGGACTGCATGCCGGTAGCCCCCACGCTGCCGATCTCTTCTTTGTCCACTAAAAGGCACACGGAAGTAAATTTCACCTTTTCCTGAGCCAGCATCGCCATAAAGGAAGGATAAGCGCACACCCGGTCGTCATGTCCATAGGCCATGATCATGCTTCTGTCCAGTCCGTAATCTTTCGCCGGACCGGCGGGAACCACTTCCAGTTCTGCAGAAAGAAAATCTTCCTCCTGGATTCCGTATTTTTCCTCCAGCAGCTTCAGGATCCGGGCTTTTACCGGTTCTTTCTCCTCCTCGTCAGATTCTAAGGGAATGCTTCCCACAAGCACGTCCAGATTTTCCCCCTCTACAACCTCCGCAGCATTTTTCTGCAGCTGTTTTCCAGAGAGATGGATCAGAAGATCTGAGATCCCCACTACCGGGTCCTCCTCTTTTTCTCCGATCACCACCGGAACGACCTCCCCGCTTTTTTTAACGATCACGCCGTGAAGAGCCATGGGAAGGGTTACCCACTGATATTTCTTAACGCCTCCATAATAATGGGTATCCAGAAGAGCCTGCTCGGTATCTTCGTATAAAGGATTCTGTTTCAGATCCAGTCTGGGGGAATCTACATGGGCGCCCAGGATCCGCATTCCCTTTTCTATGGGTTCTTCGCCGATGATGTACATAGCCAGGGTTTTCCCCATATTATTGGCGTAAACCTTGTCTCCCGGCTTCAGCTCCGCTCCCTGGGCGGTTATCTCTTCCAGATTTCTGTACCCGGCTTTCTCTGCCATCCTTATCATTTCAGAAACACATTCTCTTTCTGTTTTGCAGCAGCTCATAAAATCTTTATATGCTCCGCAGAAATCAAACACTTCTTTTTTATCTGCGTATTTTTTCCACGCATTTTCCGTCTTCATGCTTATCAGCCTCCTGTTATAGATTTTTTCATAACTATTTCGATTCTACTACAACTTTCCCCTGATTGCAAGGCAGGGCTTGCTTCTTCCTTCCTTATCTTATATAATGAGCATGAATTTTGAAAGAAAGGCGGCACCTGTTTTGAAAAATAAAATCCAAACCATTGAAGACCTGTCCCTCAACGCCTGGCCTTCTCATCAAATGCAGATCTATGACGGTTGGATCCTTCGTTTTTCTTATTTCTACACTCATCGGACAAACTGTATTGAGCAGATCGGTCCCTCCTCTATCCCTCTAACAGACAAGCTGGAATACTGTGAGGAAGTCTATGAAAGGTGGGGAACGCCTGCCATTTATAAGATCACGCCTCTGATCAACCGTTCTTTTGACCAGAAGCTTACTGAGCGGGGCTATCATATCGCCCATATCACAGAAGTCATGACCATGGAGCTTGGAGGCCCTGTGGACCCTCAGCTTCCCTGGAAGGTGGATCTGAGCCCCAGCATCCCTCCCCAGTGGCTGGAAGCTCTTTTCTCCATGAAGGGAACCGTAGATGAGATACACCGTAAAATCGTCCCTTCCATGTATGCGGCGATCCCAAAGGATATCATTGCCGCTTCTGTTTCAGACAAAGGTCAGGTGATCGGCACCGGCCTTGGCATATTAGACCGGGATTATGTAGGTATTTATGCCATCCATGTATCCGAAAAATACCGGGGACAGCATATCGGGCAGTCTATCTGCCGTTCTCTCCTGGATGCAGCGGCCCGGCAGGGCGCTTCCTCCGCCTATCTCCAGGTGGTAAAAGGAAACCAGGCTGCCAAAAATCTTTACCGCTCTCTGGGATTTGAGGATTTCTATACCTATTGGTTCCGGCAGCAGTACCCTGTAAAAAAATAAAAAACCCGGCAGCCGGGAGAAGGGAAATCTTTTGGTTTTCCCTTCCTCTCCGGCTGCCGGATCACTTTTTTCATATCTCCAGTTCAAGTAAGATATTCCACCATTATTCAACAGACTTCCTGCTCAGGTATTCTTCAATGCCTTTCATAGCCTCTTCCTCGTCTGCGCCTTCCACAGATACTGTTACCTTTTCTCCGGCGTCCAGTCCAAGACTCATCATTCCCATGATACTTTTCGCATTCACCTTTTTTTCTTCATTTTCCAGATAAATGCTGCTGGCATACTGGCTGGCGATCTGAACGAGCAATGCGATGGGCCTTGCTTCCAGTCCGTTTGATATCCCAATCGTTATCGGCTTCCTAATCATACTTGTTCCTCCTTATTCCTGTCTGCACTCCCGGCAGGGGGTACAGTGCGGGCCATCCTGTCTATGTTCCCCACATTCTTACATTCTCTGAGCTGTTCTGCTATGGTGCTGATCTTACGGAGTCTGTGGTTGATCCCCGACTTGCCGATAGGCACAGTCAGAAGCGCTCCCAGCTCTTTCAGCGACGCCTGAGGATATTCCAGCCGGATAACCGCCGTCTCTTCCAGATTCTCAGGAAGTCTGTGGAGACCTATGGTGTCCCGGATATAAATGATGTCCTCCATCTGCTTTACCGCAGCATTTACAGTCTTGTTAATATTTGCCGTTTCGCAGTTCACCTTTCTGTTCACGGAATTCCGCATCCCCTTAAGGATCCGGACATTTTCCAGGTTCATCAAAGAGACCCCTGCTCCCATAAGGCCTAAAAGTTCTACGATCTGTGCGCCTTCCTTTACATAAACAACATCATACTTTTTGCGTTTCACAATCTTGGCGTCAATTTCAAAAGACTGTATCAGCTCCTGGAGCTGCCGGGCTTTTCCCTGGCTGGTGCATACGATCTCAAAATGATAAAATTTCCGGGGATCGCTGATAGAACCTGCGCATAAAAAAGCGCCCCGCAGAAAGGCCCTTTTACAGCAATTCTTCTGAATCACCATCTGACTGACCAGGCCCTCTGCGGCTGTAACCGTCCTGTCCGGGGAAAGGATCTTTACCGCCTGCAGGATCTTCACCGTGAGCTCCTGGTTTCCTACGTCAATTGTAAATCGGTTGTTTTTTTTGACGATTCTTTCATCAATAGAAACTTTGTCATTTATTTTAAACGTTTTTTCCAGTAATGTAAAGTATTTTCTTATAATAGCCGAATTTTCCGCCGACACTCTGAGATCCGCCCCATTTCCGTCAATTCTTCGGATTTCTCCGTCAAAAGCCAGAATGGCGGCCAGCTCTGCGATCCTGCAGTGCCTTGCACTGTCTGTTTTTTTCAATAATTCTTCTTTTACGTCTCCGGAGAAAGACATTACTTTCCATCCTTTTCTATATCTCTATGTTCGATACGCAGCCCGTATTCTTCACTTTTGTCAAGGCGGCGGTAAAGCTCGTTGGCCAGGGTCACAGAACGATGCTTGCCTCCGGTGCACCCTACCCCGATAACCAGCTGCGTCTTTCCTTCCGCAATATAGTTGGGGATCAGGAACCGGATCATATCCTCCAGCTTATCCGAAAACTCATGGGCAAGGGCAAATCCCATAACGTAATCTCTCACCGGCTGATCATTGCCGCTCAAAGGCCGAAGCTGCTCCAGGTAATAGGGATTTGGCAGAAAACGGACGTCAAAGACCAGATCCGCATCCTGGGGGATCCCGTATTTAAACCCAAAGGACAGCACTGTGACCATAAGGTTCCGAAACTTTACATTTTCCACAAAAATCTTTTCCAATTCTTCCCGGAGTTCCCTTGTAAGAAGCTTGCTGGTATCCAGGATATAGTCCGCACACTGCTTCAGATCCTTCAGCCGCTCCCTCTCTTTTCGGATCCCTTCGTCAACCCGCCCGCTGCCTGCCAGGGGATGGCTTCTCCTGGTTTCCTTATACCGTTTTACCAGAGCCTCATCCTCAGCGTCCAGGAACAGGATCTCTACTTTTGTTCCCGGGTACTTGATCTTTTCCAGCACGGATTTCAGTTCATCCAGAGACTTTCCGCTCCTCACATCGATCCCCAGGGCTACTCTTTCGATCTCACCGGAACCGCTGTCCCGAAGAAGCTGTATAAACTTTTCGATAAGGGGCACCGGAAGATTATCTGCGCAGAAATATTCCATATCCTCCAGCATTTTCAAAGCCGTGCTTTTTCCTGCTCCGGACATCCCCGTAACAATCACAAACCGCATAACGCCTCCTAAAATTCCCCGAGAAATTTCACTTCCGTTTCCAGTTCCACGCCGAATTTTTCCAGGACTGTCTTCTGTATCTCACGGATCAGGGCCAGAACGTCCCCGGCCGTAGCGTTTCCGGTATTTACCACAAAACCACAGTGCTTCTCAGAAACCTGGGCCCCTCCTATGGAAAAGCCCCGGAGTCCTGCATCCATGATCAGTTTTCCCGCAAAATGTCCCTCCGGGCGCTTAAAGGTACTGCCGGCGCTGGGCATATCCAAAGGCTGCTTTTCCGCCCGTTTCTGTCTCAGCTCCTCCATACGGCTGCGGATCTCTTCCGAATCCCCCTGCTGAAGCTCCAGAACTGCAGCCAGTACAACATATCCCTTTTCCTTTACTGCGCTGGTCCGGTATCCCAGCTTTAGCGCATCCTTTTTCAGGGTGAAAATTTTTCCCTGTTCATCCATCACCAGAACTTCTCTGAGGACGTCCTTCATCTCTCCGCCGTAGGCTCCTGCATTCATCACCACTGCGCCTCCCAGGGTTCCCGGGATCCCTGCGGCAAATTCCATGCCGGTAAGCCCTTCCTCCAGGGCTTCCGCCGCTATTTTGGCCAGACTTGCTCCGGCTTTGGCGTATACCAGACATCCTTCCACCCGGATATCACTGACATTTTTCCACAGCTGGATCACTACGCCCCGGTATCCCTGATCGCTGACCAGCAGGTTGCTCCCGTTCCCCAGAATAAAGTACGGCATCTTTTCTTCCCGGCAGATCTCCACTACCTTCTGTATTTCCTCTGCGCTGTGAGGGCAGAGGTAATAGTCCGCCGGCCCTCCTATGCGGAAGGTGGTGTGCTTCTTCATCGGCTCATTTCTATACACATTGTCACTGCCCAGACAGGCGTAGAATTTATTTTCAATCCTGTTATTTTCCATTGTTCTGTTAAAATCCCCTTTTATGTTTTATTAAAAATCAGATCCCGGATCACCTCTCCGGCTATCATCAGGCCAGCCACTCCCGGAACAAAGGATACGCTGGCAGGAACCGGTCTTCCCGTCCCGCCTCTGGTCTCCTGGACTTCTCCCGTTTTCTTCTCCGCCTGTCCCAGACGTCTCCGGTTCTCTTTTGGCAAAGGCTCCGTAGAAAAAAGGACCTTCACCTTCTTGATCTTTCTCTTCTTCAGCTCCGTGCGCATTACTTTGGCCAGCGGACATACGCTGGTCCTGGAAATATCTGCGATCTGAAAGCAGGAGGGATCCAGTTTATTGCCGGTTCCCATACAGGAGATCACCGGAGTCCCCGCCTCCTTGGCTTTTTCTATCAGAAGCAGCTTGGCAGACACAGTGTCCACAGCGTCCACAATATAGTCAAAAGCCGAAAAGTCAAAAAGTTCCGCTGTCTCCGGCCCGAAAAAAGTATCATATGTATGCACCACCGCATCCTGATTGATATCCATGATCCTGTCTTTTGCGACCAGGACCTTTTTTCTTCCAAGAGTAGAGCGAAGGGCTACCAGCTGTCTGTTCAGGTTTGTCAGGCTCACTGCGTCGTGGTCTACCAGCGTCAGGCTTCCCACCCCGGATCTGGCCAGGGCCTCCACCACATAAGATCCTACGCCGCCGATGCCAAACACTGCGATCTTTGCCTCCGACAGTATCTTCAATCCTTCTTTTCCTAAAAGTTCTTCTGAACGTGAGAATGCATGAAGCATCTTCCGTTTCCTCCTCTGATCCAGGCCCGCATATAAGGGGGTTGTCCCATGAACCTATCCTCTATCCCGCTCATGTGACAGCCCCTCTTCTTATCACTGACCTCTATACTGTTCTCTATTATACTATCATTTTGAAAAAATGTATAGCTTAGTTTTTCATCTTAGGTTTGAAAATAATACTTGCAAGATACCCGAAGATCAGCGCCGAAGAAATCCCTGCGCTGCCGGCGGTAAACCCTCCCATAAAGATCCCCAGGAATCCATGTTCCAGCACCGCTTTTTTCACACCCTTAAAAAGGATATTTCCAAACCCCGGCAAAGGGACGCTGGCCCCTGCTCCGGCAAAATCAATGAGCCGGTCGTAGATCCCCAGACTTCCCAGCACCGCCCCGGCGCATACCAGAAGGACCATGATCCTCCCCGGCATCAGTTTTGTTTTTTCTAAGAGTATCTGGACCAGGGCGCAGATCAGGCCGCCCACCCAGAATGCCTGAATATATTCCATTTCTTTCTCCTTTAACAGTGCTCTGCCACAACCGCCTGGGCAATTCCCGGAACACTTTTTCCTTCATTATAGCTGACCTTGGACAGCAGTGCGCCTGTAGGGATAAAAAGGATCCTTTTCCACTGGCCTTTTTCTATCTTTGGCAGTATATAAGCGGCAAACGTGGCTGCCGAGCACCCGCAGCCGCTTCCCCCCGCATGGGTATCCTGGGTCTCTTTGTCAAAGATTTCTATCCCGCAGTCCATATGCTGCTTTTCTATGGAGATCCCCCGTTCCGCCAGAAGATCAAAAAGGATCTTTTGCCCCACTTCTCCAAGATCCCCGGTAATGATCCTGTCATAATCCTCCGGCCTTCTCCCGAAATCCCGGAGATTTGCTTCTATGGTACTGGCTGCGGCAGGAGCCATACAGGCTCCCATATTGAAAGAATCCTTCAATCCGTAATCCACGATCTTTCCTGTGGTGATCCCGGTTATCCTGGCGCGGCTTCTTCTGGTCCCCAGAACACAGGCGCCGCTGCCCGTAACGGTCCAGGTGGCAGAAAGGGGCCTTTGGCTGCCATATCCTAAGGGATAGCGGAATTCCTTCTCCGCACTGCAAAAATGGCTGGAAGTGACTGCTCCCACATAGTCCCCGTAGCCTCCCGCCACTGCCATGGAAGCCAGGGACAGAGCCTCTCCCATTGTGGCGCAGGCTCCGTACAGTCCATATACCGGCCGGTGGAATCCCATCACTCCAAAGGAAGAAGCGATGGTCTGGGCCAGGAGATCCCCCGCATAGATCAGGCGCAGCTCTTCCCTGGAGACCCCGGCCTTTTCCATGGCAATGGAAAGGGCCTCTTTCTGAAGTGCGCTCTCCGCTTCCTCCCAGGAGCTGCAGCCGAAAAGCCCGTCCTTTTCCCCTACTCTGTCAAAATATTTGCCAAGAGGTCCTTCTCCTTCCAGCTTTCCCACTACGGATCCTCCCCCCAGCAAGTACACGCTGCTGTCAAACTGTATGCTTTGTTCGCCTACGGTACGTCCCATTACGCCAACCCCCACATATGAAGAAAATAATAGATCAGTCCCAGAAAGGAAGAGATCAGGATCCCATAGAGGATAACCGGTCCGGCAATGGTAAAGATCTTACAGCCAATGCCGAACACCTGGCCCTCTTTCTGGTACTCAATAGCCGGAGCCGCTACGGAATTGGCAAAACCGGTGATCGGCACTAAGGTTCCCGCCCCTCCCCGCCTGGCCAGCTTCGGATACACATTCAGCCCGGTCAGAAGCACGCTGAGAAGTATCAGGCTCACAGAAGTCCAGGAGCCTGCGGTTTCCTTATCGAGACCCAGTCCCCGGCAGAAATTTAAAATTCCCTGGCCCAATGTACAGATCAGTCCCCCGCTCAAAAACGCCCACCACATGTTCTTTGCCAGAGAGTGGACCGGGGTTTTCCTTTTTACATAGTCCTCATATTTTTTTATTTTTTCCTGCTCCTTCCGGGACTGCTCCATAACCTTTTCCTCCTTTTTGTTTCCTTTCTGATCTTAGTATGCGGCCTGAGTCTGTTTTTATGCACAAAGCTGGAGAAGACTTCCCAGGATTTTTCCCAGGGCGATGGATAGCACGATCAGCGCCGATCCCCTGCGTATTCCCAGGCGCCTGGCCGCTATGGCAAAGGCATTGACCACTTCCCCCAGGGCTATGATCCAGCTCCCCAGAAAAATCCCGAAAAAAAATCCCGTAAGACCCACGCCTGGAGTTCCCGCCGGGATCTTCAGCTCGTACACAGAAAGCAGATTTCCCAGAATACACCCAAGCACCAGAAAATCTTCATACAGAAGAATATGTTTTCCCGTATGGGTGATCCCAGCGTACCTGGGAATGATCCCCAGCCCTATGATAAAAGCAGACAGAGAGGCTGCTACCACTGCGCCCCCGCAGATACCGGTGATCCCGGTAAGGATCAGTCCCAGACTCATATGCCTTCCTCTTTTCCGCCCTTCCCTCTGTTCCTTCCGGCGATCAGGGTCTTATCCACGTCTTCTTCATAGATACGCATCTGCACCTCTATAGGGGAAGGGTCCCTGGTGATCTTTCCGTGTCCGAAATGATTAAAAAAGAACAGGACGCCCAGGCCGATCCCCAGGGAATAGGAAAACTCCAGAAGAGTCCGGCCTTCCGGCGCAACGCCGGTAAGCTGGAAATAAAGCTTCTGAAAAAGAGTCTGGATATCCACGTCTGTGTTAAAAGTCATAATCGAAAAGGCTGCCCCGAAAAAAGAAAGGATACAGACAAACATCGTCTTTATATACTCTTTCCAGGCTTCTCCTTTCCCGGCTTCTTTATAAGTCACGATCACATTGGCCTCTCCTATATGGGTCACGTCCAGACTCTTTTCTTCCCGGGCCACTGCCCTCACCATATCCGCCGCCGAAACCACATACCGTCCCTGGGCCTGGTCCGGCACGGTCATAACCTGGCGTACCAGATTTCGGTCTACCACCTTCTGATCCCTGCAGACCAGCTTCGCCACATCTCCCAGACAGATCCGGGGATCATGGACTTCCACATTTTTTTCTGTCTGTATATATAAAACCTCGCTCATAAAAAACCTCCCTGCCGGAAAAGAGCGGCCTTCCTGCCGAAGCAGGAAAACCCTTCTCCTATGGACTATAGTATCTCTTTTCAGAAAGGGAATTATTCCTCCAGGTTTATATTTTTTCCCGGAGGCGTCCGAGGATTTTTTTCTCCAGCCTGGAAACCTGGACCTGGGACAGGCCCATTTTTTCTCCTATATAGGCCTGGGTCTTTTCCTGAAAAAACCGCAGATAGATCAGTTCCCGTTCTTCGGCGTTTAAATCTCCCAGGATCTCCTCCAGAAACATTCGGTTCAGGATCTCCTCCTGCTGGCTCTTTTCCTGGGGCAGCTTATCCTCCAGGGAAATATCGCTGCCGTCGCTTTCGTAGATGGTTTTTTGAAGAGACTCGACCTGCGCCCCCGACTCCAGGGCCATGACCAGCTCCTCTCTTGGGATCCCCAGCTCTTGCGCCAGTTCTTCCACCCCCGGCTCCCGGTTGTTTTTCTGCAGAAGCTGTTCCCTGGCCGCATAGGCTCTGGACGCCGTTTCCTTCAGGGAACGGCTGACCTTTACCATGCCGTCGTCCCGGAGATATCTTTTGATCTCTCCCGAGATCATCGGCACTGCATAAGTAGAAAATTTCACATGATAAGTAAGGTCAAATTTGTCAATGGCTTTCAGCAGTCCTATGCTTCCGATCTGGATCAGATCCTCCATCTCTGCGCCCCGGTTCTGGAACCTCTTTGCAATACTGCGGACCAGCCCCATATTTTTTTCTGCCAGTATATCTCTTGCTTCCTTATCTCCCTGGTGCGCACGCCCGATAAGGGCAAGGATATCGTCCATACGCCCTCCTATTCAAAAACCGGATTCTGTCTTCCGATGAGCTTCTTCATAGTCACGGTAGTTCCCTTCCCCGGCTCCGATTCCACTGTAACCTGATCCATAAAAGCTTCCATAAAGGCGAATCCCATACCGGACCGGTCCTGTTCCGGCTTTGTGGTATACAGCGGCTCCATGGCCTTCTCAACATTTTCGATCCCTTTTCCGGTATCCTTCACAACCACCGTTAATTCTCTCTGTTCATTTCTGCATTCTACCCGTATTTTTTCTGTTCCTGTGTCATAGGCGTGGACAATACAGTTTGTGATCGCTTCGGATACGGCTGTTTTTATATCTGTCACCTCTTCTAAAGTGGGGTTCAGCTGAGTGCTGAAGGCCGCCACAGCTATCCGCACCAGTCCCTCGTTGCAGGATCTGCTCTCTACCTCTAAGACCATCTCATTCTTCTTTTCCATACCTGCCTCCTCCTATCTTTTCCTGTGGTTCCACACAGGTTCCTGGCTGATCTCAATGTGCTTATAGATCCCGGATAACTGCATGATCCGCAAAATCCTGTCATTTACATGAATGGCGCTGACGGTGCCGCCGCTGTAGCTCAAAAGCCGCTTTCTGCCCATGATCATCCCGATCCCTGCGCTGTCCATAAAATCTGTGTCAGAAAAGTCAAAGACCAGCTGGCTTACGGCTCCCCTTTCCAGTTCCTGGTCTATGCTTCCGGTGATCTGCTGGGCAAAATGATGGTCCAGCTCTCTGGGAATGTAGACAGTCAGCATTGTCCCTCTTTTTCTCATAAATTCTTCCATACGCTTTCCCCTTTCTATTCATACTCCCCTTTTCTCGGGAAGCCCCTCGCTGATTTTTGCCCATTGAAAAAGGAGCCTTTTTCAAGCTCCTCTTCCTCAAGGTTTCTCTTATGCAGGTACCTTCCATATTTTAATATCCTGTCCCGTCCCAGGTATTTTCATCTCCGTCGCTCTCCTGTCCGGTTTCCCCCGTTTCTTCCCCGCCGTCTCCAGCGGTCTGGGCTGCATGCTGGTCAATATAGTCCTGGGCGTCCAGGGCGTTCTGGGTTCCCGGATAATTATCCACGACCTTCTGATACCAGGAAAGTGCATTCTCCACATCGCCTTTTCCGGCATAGGCCTGGGCCAGATAATACATCGATCTCCGGTCCTGGTTTCCTATATTCACCGCCTTTTCCAGGATCTGGACAGCCTCATCATAATTTCCTGCGTTGATATATTCGATTCCCTGGTTCCGGTACTGTTTTTTCAGGGTGCCTCCTACCTGATTCATAACCGTATCGTAGATGCTCTTCCCTTCTACGGAAAGGACAGCCGGATCTACTTCAGCGATAGCATTGGCCGCATTCGTAAAGTATCCCTGCCGGTACTCGTCCCAGGCTTTTAAAAGATTCTCATAACCTGCAGACTGTTTCTTGGCCGCTTCGATCTGGCTTTGGGCCGTATCCACAGATTCCTGGGAAGCCGTCATCTGCTCCTGGAGCCGTTCCAGCTCTGCCGACTGGGTAGCCACCTGATTACTGTACTCTACTACCTTTTGGTTTGCCGTCTCATTGACATTCTGGGTAATCGCCGGTACTACCAGAAACCACAGGGCGGCGGCGCCGACAACCAAGCCCAGCACAAGATTGACCAGGGTATTGGTAATGGTCTTTTCTCTAAACTCCGGAGGCTGTATCACAATATCGTTTCCGGATTTATAGATAAGGCTTCCATCCTTTCTTTCCCGTTCTTTCTCTCTCATACCGAACCGGGGCTCCAGATTTGTCCGTCTTCCGGTCTGTTCTTCCACTTCCTTCAAAAACCGCAGTGTCGTGGTATTGTTTTTATCGATCCTGGCTGCTGCTTTCAGCTGTCTTCTGGCTTTCTCATACTCCTCCTCATGGATATAGATCAAAGAAAGAAGATGATAGCCCTTGATCAGCTTCGGATTGCTGGACAGTACTTTTTTCAGCTGGAGACTGGCCATATCGGTGTTGCCGTTTCTGCAGTATTCCAGACACTGATTATATTTTCTTATACTGTTGTTGATCTCCTCCAGACGGTTCCCGTCTTTCTGAAGCTGGCTGATATAGCCCACGGCAGGATTATCCGCAGGCATCATATTTTTACTGATCACCCAATGGCTGAGAGCCGCCACCACTTCTCCGGTCTCAAAATAAACCAGACCCAGAAGATTTCTGGCCTGTATGTTCAATTTATTCATTTTCAGGCTTCGCTTCAGGCAGGTAATGGCCCCTGACAGATCCCTGACCTGGGCTTTTTCCAGCCCCTGGTTATAATATAGATTCGACAAAGCCCAGGCTTTTTTCTGGGCCGTCACCTTGCTTCCGCACTTGGGACAATACTCAGAGGCAGTCAGCGGAGCGTTGCATATCATACAATTCATAAGCTTCTCCTCTATTTATCTGAAGTGCTGCTGTTATCTTTTATCATCTCTTTGAGGATGTCAATTACGTCCGTGAGATCCTGCCGGTAAATGGCTCCTTCTGCATCATCCACCTCCAGACAGGGCTGAAATTTTTTCAGTTCTTCTTCAAAATTAATCATGAAACGTCCTCCTTACATAATCTTTTATCTCCCCTGCAAGATAGAGAGAACCGGCCACGAACAGCAGTCCGTCTCCCTTCTGTGCATATGCCATGGCAAAGGCTTTTTCCGGATCCGGCTGAACATATACTTTCTGGCAGCCTTCTTCCTGAAAAAGCTCTGCCAGCTCTTTAGCCGACTGTTTTCTGCTTCCCCAGATCTCTGTGGTTACCACGCAGGAAAAATCCAGTCCCTGACAGAGCCTGTGGATCATATCCCGGAAATCTTTGTCCGATACTGTGGAAAACAGCAGCGTGATGGGATAATCCTTCTGGAAATAGGCTGCCGTCTCCGCAAATTTGGCGATCCCGTCCTCATTGTGGGCTCCGTCTACGATCACTCCTGGGAGTATGGTTTCCATCCTTCCCTGCCAGCGGGTATTTTTCATTCCCTGGAACAAGACCTGTTTCTCCAGATGATGGTCCTTTTTCAGAACTCCCATGGCCTCCAGGGCAAGGGCTGCATTCATCATCTGATATCTGGCGATAAACGGAAGAAACAGCTGGGTCTTCCCGTAAACCCTGGAATCTGAAACAAACCGGATCCCTTCCGGGGTATAATCCTCCAGTTTCTGGTCTTCTTCCTTCACCTCATACCAGGGACAGCCCAGGCTTTCCGCCCGGCGTCTTATCACCTCTGCGGCTTCCGGGTTATTGCCGTCAAAGACCACCGGCACGCCGGGTTTGAGGATCCCCGCCTTTTCCCCTGCGATCTTGGGGATGGTATCCCCCAGATATTCCACATGGTCCAGACTGATGGAGGTGATCACGCAGACCAGCGGATCCCTTACAGAATTGGTAGCGTCCAGTCTTCCCCCCAGTCCGGTTTCCAGCACAATATAGTCAACTTCTTCCTTTTCAAAGATCAGCATGCCCATCAAAAATAAAAACTCAAAATATGTGGGATGGTAATCCCCTTTTTCCACCAGAGAATCTGCTAGATCCTTCACTCGGCAGAAAGCCTCCAGAAAACCCTCATCGGAAACCATCACCTCGTTGATCTGAAAGCGTTCATTGATCTTCACCAGATGGGGTGAAGTAAACAGACCGCATTTATAGCCGCCTGCCTCCAGCATAGTAGAGATAAAAGCACAGACGCTGCCCTTTCCATTGGTCCCCGCCACATGAATGATCTTTTTCCCCTGATCGGGGCTTCCTAAAAGATCCAGGCATTGTCTGGTATGCTCCAGTTTGTTTTTCGTGGTAAACTTCGGTATATCTTCGATATATTGAACCGCTTCTTCATAAGTGAACAAGCTGTATCCCTCCTGTCCTGCAGAAATGGAGATCTTCCGGGCTTTCATAGTAAAAGTCACCACTTCTGTTATAATGATCGGCCTGGCAAGCTGCCGGGTCACTTATCATTATAATGAAGTGGTGACAATATGCAAGCAAATTATGTCGCCTGGGGAAAAAAGCTCCTTATTCTTCCGGTTTTTCCTCCTCTCCGGCTCCTGCGCCGTCCTTTTGCTCCTGCTGTTCTGCCTGATCGCCGGTTTCACCATCTTCGGTGCTTTCTTCCTCCTCCGGAACAGGGAGCAGAGAGGCTTCCCGGCTGTCCCCCGCCGGTTCCTGGTAAATATAGCTTTCCGTCCTGGTCAGGACTCTGTGGGTGGAGCTGTTGCTTCTGGTGGCGATATCCACTTCATCTCCGTTCTGGAGAAGATCTGTGATCACCAGAAGAGTGTTCTCGTCAATAAAGGTGGCCTCCACCAGCTCTTTGTTCACTTCCAGGTAGGAAGACTGGGTAAAGTTTTCTCCCCGGATATAATACCTGCCCTCTGAGATTTCCTCAATGCTGTCCAGCCGGACGTCTTTCACGCCCAGCTTCATATCCGTCTTTTCATAGGGGCTGTCTCCGTCGTATACATACTGCTCTCCGTAAAGGATATCGTACTGGAGCATCTCCAGATCCACCTGATAATTCTGGGTATTCTTTCTGGCCTGATGGAAACGGAATACATTTCCTTCATGGATCCCCACCCGGTCCATGACCTCCGCCGCCATCTGGTAAGCCGCCAGGTTTTTATCCTGCTTTTCCAGGCCCATATTATCCCAGATCACATATTGTGTCTGGAAAAGATAACGGTTCTTCACATCGGTCACCGTAAGATCCATGGTAGGCAGATGATCGCCGTACATTACAAGGATCACATCCTCGTCCAGTTCAGACAGGGTATCGATAAGCTCGCCGATAAACTGGTCCATCTCATAGATCTGATTGCAGTAGTATTCCCATTTATTGTCCTGGGCCTCTGTGCTGCTGCCGGATACGGTGATCTTAGGATCTTCCAGCACCGGTTCCTCCGGATAATCTCCATGTCCCTGCACAGAAATAGTATAGACATAATCCGGACCTTCGGTGGATTCCATAGCCTGAAGGATATATTTGGTCAGGTTCCGGTCTCGGATCCAGTCGTTGGGGTTGGTATCGTCCTGCTCGGACATATATTCCGAAGAAGTAAAGGTATCAAAGCCCAGGTTGGCAAATACCCTCTTTCTTCCATAGAAGTTCGCCTCATTATTGTGGATGGCGTGGGTGCCGTAACCCAGATCCTTCAATACATAGGCAGCGCTCTCACAGGTTTCCTCCTCCAGGACGCCCTTATAGGGATATTCTCCCGGACCGAAATAATGCATGCTCATTCCCGTAATAGACTCGAATTCTGTGTTGGCTGTACCTGCGCCTACGGAAGGCACCTTATAGTAGCCGGAAGAATATTCTTCCATCAGCTTCCGGAAATTGGGGATGGGATCTTCCGACACATCCAGGTAATTCACCAGCGTGGGATCAAAGAAGGATTCCAGCTGTAAAAACAGGATATTAGGCCTGCTGTCTCCGGTCTGGGAAAGGGTGTCCTCACTGTCCAGGATCTTTTTTATGGCACTCTCTGAGTAATCCCTGGGACAGCTGATCCCTGTATTGAAAATTGTGGTGGCCAGGCAATAAGGATAGCCATAGTCCTCATATGCAAAAGCAATGTTTCCGAAATAATTGGACAACACTCTTTTCTCCAGAGCCAGCTTTGTAGTTCCCGCAAACGCCAGGACGCCTGCCAGGATCAGGGGAATATTCACTTTATAGCGAAGCTTCCCCTTATATCTGGGTCCCTTAATAAACAACAGGATCAAACCAAAAACCGCCGCTGCAGCCAGCGCCACCACCACCCAGAAAAAGAAAGGTGGCAGATACCGGTCTGCGATCTCAAAGGCGTCGGTGATCATATGGAGATCCGGTCCCGTAAAAGGAGTTACCCTGGTAGACAAAAGCACGCCGTTAATGATCCCCAGTCCCATCCAGAAGATGGTAAGGATCACCCTCCAGAAAACCCTTCTCCGGAAGAAATATACCAGCAGTGTGGTTGTAAAGATCAAAAATGCATTATACAGAAAGACCAGAGGCCGTTCTGTTAAAAAATCCATGGCTTCCCATATAGAATGCCGGGAAATCGCTTCTATAAAGAAATAGCCTACGAATACCGCCAGAAACTGCAGCGGCACAGAAAACATGTTCAGATATTTCAGGCAGAATACCTTTCTGATTTCTTTCATAATCTCTCTCCTAAACCTCTATGCGGCAGTCCCCCCTGGCCTTTTACTGCAGCTGCGCTAATCTCTCTTTCACCTGCTCCATCATGGACGTATAGCGTTCCAGTTTTGCCCGCTCCTCGTCTACCTTGGCCTTAGGCGCCTTACTGATGAAGCGCTCGTTGCCCAGCATACCGTTTACCCGGGCAAGCTCTTTTGTTAATCTTTCTTCTTCTTTTTTCAGTCTCTCGATCTCTTTTGCTACGTCTACCAGTTCTGCAAAAGGCATATAGATCACGGCTTTGGAGGTAACGGCAGATACTGCGTCCCCGTCAATGCCGGTTTTATCCTCCTGCACAGCCACCTGGCTTGCGTGCGCCAACGGAGCAAAGAATACTTCCCCTTCTTCAAAGATCTTCCGTATCTTCTCCTCCTCTGCTGTTACAAAGACTTTTGCTTTCCTGCTGGGAGGAACGTTCATGCCTGTGCGGACATTCCGGATACTTCTTACCGCTTCCTTGATGATCTCCACAGCTTCCTCGTCTTCGGCAAAAT
This sequence comes from uncultured Blautia sp., assembly GCA_944384185.1. Classification (GTDB taxonomy): domain Bacteria; phylum Bacillota; class Clostridia; order Lachnospirales; family Lachnospiraceae; genus Blautia. The sequence continues at coordinate 25,564 of CALWSM010000018.1, forward strand.
CCCACTCCTCTTTAAATACCGGCCAGGAAGAGATCATAATGGACTCCTCTTCCGGATGGAGGGTACAGTAAATCTCTTCTGTGATGAAAGGCATATAGGGGTGGAGCAGCTTCAGGGCGTTGCCGAGAACCGTCTTTAATGTCCAAAGAGCCGCTCCCTTGGTGCTGTCTGTATCGCTGTAAAGTCTGGGCTTCACCATCTCGATATACCAGTCGCAGAATTCCTCCCAGATGAAGTCATAGACCTTCTGTACTGCGATGCCCAGCTCATATTTATCCATATTTTCCGTAACATCTTTTGCCAGGGTGTTTACCTTGGACAGGATCCATTTATCCGCTCCGGTAAGAGCTCCGGGATCCATTGTTTCGGGAACTTCCGCTTTTTCCAGGTTCATCATGATAAATCTGGAAGCGTTCCATACCTTGTTGGCAAAGTTCCGGCTGGCTTCCACTCTCTCCCAGTAGAAACGCATATCATTTCCGGGAGTATTTCCCGTGATCAGGGTAAGGCGGAGAGCGTCAGCTCCATACTTATCAATAATCTCCAGGGGATCAATGCCGTTCCCAAGGGATTTGCTCATTTTCCTTCCCTGGGAATCCCGCACCAGGCCGTGGATCAGCACATGGTGGAAGGGGGTCTTCCCTGTCTGCTCCAGACCGGAGAACACCATACGGATCACCCAGAAAAAGATAATATCATAGCCGGTAACCAGCACATCGGTGGGGTAGAAATACTCCATCTCCGGGGTCTTATCCGGCCAGCCTAGAGTCGAGAAGGGCCACAGAGCAGAGGAGAACCAGGTATCCAGGGTATCCTCGTCCTGACGGAAATGGGTGCAGCCGCATTTCGGACACTTCTGGGGCATTGTTTTCCCTACTACCGTTTCTCCGCACTCTTCACAATAATAAGCCGGGATCCGGTGTCCCCACCAGAGCTGACGGGAAATACACCAGTCCCGGATATTTTCCAGCCAGTGGAGATAAGTCTTATCAAATCTCTCCGGGACAAAGGTAAGATTTCCTTCTTTTAAAGTATCCATGGCAGCCTGGGCCATCTCCTTCATGCGGACGAACCACTGAGGCTTGATCATAGGCTCTACAGTAGTGCCGCAGCGGTCGTGGGTTCCTACGCTGTGAGAATGGGGAACTACCTTTACCAGAAGCCCCTGCTCCTTCAGATCCTCCACCATGGCTTTTCTGGCCTCATACCGGTCCATGCCGGCATATTTGCCGCCCAGCTCATTGATGGTGGCGTCGTCGTTCATAATGTTGATCTCTTCCAGGTTATGGCGTTTTCCCACCTCAAAGTCGTTAGGGTCGTGAGCCGGGGTGATCTTTACACAGCCGGTTCCGAACTCCTTATCTACATATTCGTCTGCGATCACAGGGATCTCTCTGTCGGTGAGGGGCAGCTTCAGCATTTTTCCGATCAGATGCTGATATCTTTCGTCCTCCGGATTCACCGCCACCGCCGTATCTCCCAG
>CALWSM010000019.1 GCA_944384185.1 uncultured Blautia sp.
GCCACACACATGCGGTAGATATGGTCAGGATTAAACCCGCTGGCTCTGCACATCTGCTCAATCATAGGATTGATGGTTTCTTTGATCACCGCATCCTGAAGCTTTTTGCTTCCTCCCGGTTTCATGGATTCTATGATACGGTTGATCACATCTGCACCATAACGGATCTGTCCGTTTCCTGCAGATGCCTTACCGATGATCTCCCCGTTCTCCATATTGACCAGCAGGGCTGATACCGTTGTGGTACCGATATCCACAGCAAGTCCGCCGATGACCACTTCTGCACCTTTCGGATAGACATCATATACAAAGATATCCTCCCTGTCGACAGAAGTACGGATCACACAGCGTACCTGAAACTCCGATTCACGGAAGACACGGGCGATCTTATTCAGCACCTGGAAAGGAAGACGTACTCTTGCAGCCCCGGTCTTTTTCTTAATGGCGCGGATAAATCTCTCATTATCCGGCATCGTATCGTCCAGGGTAGGCACATTCATTTCCACATCCAGAATGCCCATACTGTTTGTCAAGGCAATTCCTGCTGCTTCTATATCATTTTTTGCGTTCTCAAAAATCGCAATTTCCTCTTTGGAACTTAAGTCTGCAACTTTCATCCGACTGCGGTAGGCCGAGGCAATATCCGGCACCTGTACCGCAATGTCACCAGTCACCTTGCTCACACATGCCAGTCTCCAGCCTTCCCCGTACTCTTCATCAGAGATATGGCGGGTTTTTGGGGAGTCTATATCTCCCTCTACAATCTTCACTTTGCACTTTCCGCAGGAAGCATTTCCACCGCAGGGGGCATCAATGGCTACGTTTACCTTCCTGGCCACTTCCAGGAGGTTTTCATTTTCCTGGGCAAAGGTGGTGACGTCCTCGCCGCTTTCGAATTTAAAAGTCACTTTAAACATAGGAATTTCTGCCTTTCTCTGTTTTTATACAGGAACTGCCGCACATAAATGTGCAGCAGCTCCTTTCTCATATGTTTTTCTTGATCTGTCCGTCAGAATCGCTGTTTACAGTAATTACAGCTCCAGATAAGAATCTGCATATAATGTGTTGTTCTTAAGAACATCACAGGATTTAATTGTCTCCATAAGTCTCTTATCGTTAGGGTTCACGATGGCAGATGTCAGGCCCTGCATCATAGCCATTGCAACCATTGCAGAGTCCATGATCGGACGGATATGTTTCGGCATTCCGTTGGAGTTATTGGAAAGACCGCCTGTGGAATTCAGACCCATATCGCTGAACATCTTGATAGCTTCCAGAATCTCCATCTGTTTTTCCTGCATACCTTTTACAACCAGGAATAAAGGATCGAACCAGATATCTGCAGCATCCATACCGTGCTCCATACCTCTTTCCAGAAGTGTCTGGCAGTACATCATACGCTCATCATTATCTTTTGCAAGACCTTCACCATTGCAAAGTGCGATACAGATCGCATCATTTGCTGCTGCCAGATCCAGGTATTCGATTCTTCCTGCAGCGTCTGCAGAGTTCACGATGGGTTTTCCTTTTGCTCTGTTGTATACGGAAATACCAGCTTCGATAGCTTTCTTATTGGATGTATCCAGTGCCAGAGGAACATTGTCGAAGTTAGACTGAAGGAGCTCTACTACCCATTTCATTAAATCCTCGCCATCGTTCTCAGCAGGTCCGATATTTACATCCAGATAAACAGCGCCGGCGTCCAGCTGCTGTTTTGCTCTTGCCAGAATCGGTTCAGGATCTCTCTCTGTAAAAGCTTTGTTTACTGCAGGTGCAGTGGTGGAAAGTCTTTCACCAATTGTAATAAATTTTGCCATAATGTTTCTCCTTTTATAAAATTTTTTGTTTTAACAAGCTCTTTGCACAAACATTAAGCAGTTAAATCTTTCAGGAATTTTACTAACTGTACTGCCTCCAGAGGAGCAACGATCACTTCCCAGCCAGGAAGCTTCGCTTCGATGTCGCCCTTTAATACGGCAACTTTACCGGGGATAACCAGCTTTCTGCATTTTACTTTATCTTCTACGTTCTCTTTGATGTAGGTTGCAACAGAAGTAGAAGAAAGTTTTCCTGCTGCCCATGCGGTTAATACGGAAAGTCCGCCTGCATCGGAGATGATCAGGTTGCATGGTACGCCGGAACGTTCCAGTTCGCCGGAAACAACAAAGTATGTAAGAGCAAAGTCAACGGTTGTCAGGCACAGAGAATTCTCATCAGCGCCATTTAATGCGTAAATACCCGGCTCAACCTTCATTGGTTTCTGAGGATCTGTAAATACGTTCTGTCTCAGACCGAACAGAGGAAGGGCTTCTGCATAATCCAGGGTCTCCATAACAACGATGGAACCGTATTTAACAGTAAACAGAGAAGCCAGAGCCTGCTGCAGATTTCTGTCGCCATGAGCGATAGCTGCTGTATTTACGATCGTCGGATAACCGAAAGTTCTGTCCTGATCTTTCAGAGCAGCGCGGCGGATCTGTACGGCGTTTGCATATGCTTCTTTTACAGAAGAACCTGTGGCGTCGATCACCAGATTCTTGTTGCCGGCTTTCTCTAAAGCAGCCACGGTATCATAGATCTCATTTAAGTCTGCGCCGCATACGCCCAGAACAACTCCTGCTTCTTTTGCAAGATCGTTCATTGCAGCATAATTTGCAGCGGTAGCCCCGTTTAATACAGGTTTTCCGTCTTTGCATACTTCCAGAGCAGCTTTTGCCACTTCCGGATCTTTGCAGCCGAGGATCAGTGTTTTTCCTGTTGCGGCAGCTTTTTTAACCATTTCTACATAACGGTCTTTGTCTGCACCCTCTTCATAGTTTACATAAACCATTTCCACGTGCATTCTTTCACCGATACGATCATAATCAACCTTCTGAAGTTCTGCGATCTTAGCGTCAACTGCTGCATCATCCATACATGTGCAGATAGAAACTGCATATCTTGTCTTGCTGACAAAGGTTTTTTCATGTCTGAATAAAACAGTCTCACCGCCTAAAGTATACTCTCCTTCGCCGGTTCCAACTTTAATCGTCTTCATTGGGGGAGCAGTAGCTTCAGACAGTTCAGCCAGGGCTTCATCAGACATATACGGACATTTGGAGATTTCCAGAGCGCCCTGGGCAACCTTCATAGCAAAAGCCATACATGTAGGACAGCCGCATTCCTTACAGTTTTTCTTTGGTGTCATTTTAAAGATTTGAATACCTGTTAATGCCATTTTCTTTATATCCTCCTGTTTTACGATTACATTAATTCTTTAATCATTTTTGAAATAGTTGCAACGGACTGAGGATGTTTCAGGATAACAGCGTCAGAGCCGGATGCTAATACAGCGGCTGCTGTCTGAACTTCCATGCTGATTCCTCTCTCTTCCAGAGGACCCCACTCAGGCATATCCTCTTCAGTAGCCATAGCTTCTTTTACGCTCCATGCCTCATCTGCAACAGCTGTGATGATCGGCATCTGCAGCATGTTATCATTCTGAGATAATGCAGCGCCTTTGATACGGTCCATGGTAGAAACAACATATTCAAATCCATAGCCAACTGCAGCAGAACCAACGTTCATTACGATATCCTGGCCGTTCACGCCAAGCTGAGTCATAACCACATTTAACTGTTTTGCAAGGTTGATATCAACAGCAGACTCAGCGCCTACTTTCTGATTGTAGGCAAGACCTGCAGCTGCACCTACAGCTTTGTAGTTTTCTTCTCTTGCGGACATTACCAGTGCATTCTTTCCCTGCAGAACTTCTGCAACCTTCGGAAGCAGTTCGGTATCTTTTTCCACATTCTTGCAGCCTTCTACTACCAGCGGGCAGGTAACAGCTTCTGCAACTTCTTTCACAACTTCGATCAGTTCATCAATCGATTTGTCCTCGCCGTTAGGGTCTCCGCCCTCCAAGCGCAGGCATACAAAATCAGCGCCTTCCATAGTCTCGGCTTTCTTTGCGATCTCTCCGATTGTAGAAGCGCCTTCGTAAAACTTCTGGATACCAGGAATATTGGAAGCAATACCCAGATCGGAAACTTCTACACCGATCTTTGGTGCATTCTCCATTGGAGCGTCAAAAGTGTAGAAAGGAAAAGTGCATTCTCCTCCTAACTTGATCGCTTTGTCTCCGCATCCAATCTCAACGGTATTAATGCTTGCATTGAACTTCTGTGGTTTCTGATTAAACGGCATTTCTATGAGCCTCCTTCATATTATTCTTAACAGCAGCCGGCATATAAACCGTCTGCCGCATACAGACGGCAAAGAGGTAATGGCAGCCCTCTTTTTGCCGCCTACATTATACTACATTACATGCAATATTGACAAGTTTCCCCTGTGATATTATACAAAAAACTTTATAATATTACATTGCTTTCTGTTATGAATACAGTAATTGGACTTTTTTTGTCAATTTACTCTTATACAGGAAACGGGAGGCCTTTTGCAAGGTATCTCCCATTCCCTTTTCCATACTTATAATTTTTTACATCATTGGATCCATACCCAGTGCAGGATGGTTCTTTTCTGTCAGGAATGCAACCAGTGTTTCCGGATCGGTAGCAATGGTCTCATCTCCTACCATATCTGTGAAGTTGTCGATTCCGTACATTTCTTTTGCAGTCTTGTTCAATCTTTCTGCAACAGTATCTTTCAGTTCCTTTGGCATCCACACGATACGCTCGATACCGCCCTCTGCCTTCATAAACTTCTTAGAAGAAATGAAGTGTTTTCCATGTCCCATGAATCCAGGAGTCTGAACACCGCCGCCTGTCATGGAAGCCAGCTCTGGGAATGTCATTCCGAGAGGAGTCATTCCGGCATACTCACGGTTTGTGATAACAACGCCGTTAGAGAATGGCTCGATACCGCAGATACACTCGAAACATCCGCAGGAAGTCATTGGTTTCTCCATAATAGAGTACAGAGATACATCCTGGAGAGCACCCTGAGACAGCTTCTGAACAGCTTCATTTACGTCTTCATATTCACCGATGCGCTCGTCGATCGGTCTTTCTTTTGTGATCACCTGGCAAGGACCGTTTGGATCCAGCTGGTTTGTAGCTTTTGCATCCAGCCATGAAACAGCGCCGCAAAGTCCCAGACGTTCCGGAGTTACCACACATACGTGAGACGGTGAGAAGGCCTGGCACAGGATACAGCTGTAATATACATCTACAGATTCATCTGTCAGGGTATCCAGACGCTCGTCACGTTTGTCAAAGGTCGGGATAGCCACTTCATGACGGATCCTTGTACATTCTGCAGGATCTGTGTAAATAGTCACTTCACATTTATCAACAACGGCATCAAATTCGTTTTTAACAGAAACATAGAGAACCTCTCCGATATGTTTCAGGCGGAAACCTGCGTTGAAAGCTTCTTTTCCGATACGGATACGGAGCATATCACGCTGTCCTGTATGGTAAACGCCTTCGATACAGTTAATGTAGTTGTGGAACTTACGCTCGATAACCGGCTCAAAGTCAGACTGCATATTCTTTCCGGCAACCTTAACAACATAAGCGATGCTGTTCTTGCTTCCCAGCTCCATGCCGTCTACATCCGGGCCGACGATGGTGATCTTGTGGTCTTCGATCTCGGAAGCATCCACAGCCTGTACCAGCTCGGCACAGTCTACGCGGGAACCATCAAACTCAACCTGCATATCACCGCGACGGATGATCTCACCTTCAAATGCGGAAGCGAAAGCAACCGGGATATCAATATTCGTGATCTTGATCTTAATGTCCCGGGCTTCCAGAGATGTAGCATTGAATTTGCTTACATCCGGCTGGCAGATCAGGCTCTTGGGAACTTCTGCTACGCCTTCCTGGTTTGTGATTACAGGGAAGCCTAATGCGATAGCGCCGGCGCCGCAGGCTACGATCACATCATTTAAAGGAGCGAAAGCATTTACGAACGCAGGAACACGTTCCATTGTATACTTCATCAGATTTCCTGCATCTCCCGGTGTAATGTTACCGAAGATCAGGGCTGCTCTGAGAGCAACAGATACAACGTGGATAACAGATGTCACGTCTTTTCCTAAAGGAATAACACGGAGGTTAGCGCCAGTCTTCATGCCGGCTTCTGCCAGCTGGTCGATGATATCGCCAACCAGAGTTACCAGGATACCCTGAGCCTGATAGCTCTTTACCAGAGCGACAGCTTCTTCTGTAGTAGGAGCCTTGCCTAAGATAACGGCTACGCCTGGGATATCTCCGGTTACAAGAGGTACGCCCAGTTCACGGATCACAGCGTCTGCAAGATGTCCGTAGCATGGCTCTTCATATGGAGTTGCTCCGTCAATATATTTTAATACTTCGATAAACTCAGCGCAAAGAGCGGTAGCAACACCTGACATGAATACGTCGTGAGTCCTGTTTTCTCTTGTCATAAGAGTCTTCACAACGCCCAGAGCGTTTTTCAGTTCTCCTAATGTTCCAACCTTAACGCCGGTTACTGCATAGTAGCATGGCAGGCTGTACGCTGTATTTGGAAAACTGATCGCTTTGTCAGCGCCGTGCTGTTCGATAGCAGCGTTAATTGCATTTTCTGTCAGTCCATAGACAGCGTCGTTTCCGCTGAATACTGTTTCAAATAAAGTCAATGTTTTTTCCTCCTAACATCTCATAATCCCTGATCGATTATGTTTTTTATTTGTGTGATTTCTTCTTTTACTGTATTGCTGAAATCGTAAGGGGACTTTCCCTGACGATCTGCATCCATAACTTCTGTGTTGTAGTGAATAAAGCCCAGGAGATCCTCCGCCGGTATACGGCTTCTGACAAATTCTTCATCCTCCGCATTTCTGACCTTATTGGCCACTACCCGTACCTGCTTCACTCCCAGATCATCCGCCAGACGCTTCACATTTTTATAAGTCTGAACGCTTCTGGCTCCCGGTTCGATCACCACGATAAACTGATCCATGGATTCCGTAGTGCCCCGGCCCAGATGTTCCAGACCAGCCTCCATATCCATGATCACCACATCGTCTCTGTGAAGGACAAGATTATTGATGATCCTGCGGAGCATCACATGCTCCGGGCATACGCAGCCGCCTCCGCCGGTTTCCACCGTTCCCAGAACAAGAAGCTTTACGCCGTTTACCTCTTTCGAATAGGTATCCGGGATATCGCTGACCTTGGGATTCAGTTTGTAAAACTGGTTATCCTCCCCGGTTCCCGTTCTTTCTTCAATGAGCTTTCTCATTTTAGTGATAGGAACAATCGAATCCAGAGTTTCTTCGTCAAAGCCCAGAGCCAATCCAAGATTGGCATCCGGGTCTACGTCTGCTGCAAGGACATGCTTTCCTTCGTCAGCATAAAGCCGGGCAAGAGTTGCGGCGAAGGTGGTCTTTCCCACGCCGCCTTTTCCTGTAACCGCTATTTTCATGTCATTCACCTTTCCTAGTTATGTTTCAGAATTATCAGATGCCCAGGGCAGCTCTCTTTTCTTCGATCCTTGCCATCATGGCATCGCCTAATTTATCAATGTCTTTCTCTACAGTAAACGCTGCTTCACACCACTGTCTGGTGCCGTTTGTCAGGATTTCAACCATTTCGCTGGAACCTGAAGCGTATGGATCAACACCCAGGAATGTATCAATACCGGAACCGATAACATAGTTTCCAATAGATACTGCCTTCTCAGACATCCATTCTGGAGCACAGCCTACAACCGGCAGCTGTGAAATATGAAGGCCTGCATCTTTTGCAAGGGTTGCAGCCAGAACCAGCATACGGGAAATATCCACGCAGGATCCCATATGAAGAACCGGAGGAATGTCAGCCAGCTCGCAGACTCTCTTCAGACCGTCGCCGCAGACGTCTTTGGCAGCCTTATCCATCAGACCTGCTTTTGCAGCAGCCTGTGCAGAACAGCCGGAAGCGATAACAATGATATCGTTTGCCAGCATTTTCTTCATCAGCTCGATGTGAGCCAGGTCAGGACGTACCTTCGGGTTGTTACATCCAACCATAGCCACCGCACCTCTTAATACGCCGGAGGTAATACACTGAAGCAGCGGTTTCGTGGTTCCGAGCTCGTCAACCTGTGTATTGGCAACGCCGTCCAGAGCTTTCACGATAGCTTCTGTGGAGAATCCTACCGTTGCTTTCTGTTTCATCTGAGGAATGTAAACAAGCTCCGGTTTTCTGTTCTTGAAGTTCTCGATAGCCAGTTTTACGATCTGAGTAGCTTTCTCCATTGCGGAATGCGCATCAAAACGGATAAACTCGGAATCCGGCATCTGAGCGATGGGAGATGTTGTGATAAACTTGGTATGGAAGCATTTGCTTAAAGGTCCTAATGCAGGGAAGATACACTGAACGTCTACGATGATAGCTTCGCAGGCGCCTGTAAGCACTACGTTTTCCTGCTGCAGGAAGTTACCTGCCATCGGGATACCCCGGCGCATTGCAACTTCGTTGGAAGTACAGCACACACCGGAAATCGTGATTCCCTTAGCTCCCATTTCTTTTGCGTATGCGATCATTTCAGGGCTGTCCGCTACTTCACAGATCATCTCAGAAAGGCTGGGATCATGTCCATGTACCACAATGTTTACATTTTCTGCAACCATTACGCCCAGGTTAGCCTCTGTCTCTATAGGCTTCGGCGTACCGAAAAGAACATCGGAAAATTCTGTTCCCATCATGGAGCCGCCCCATCCGTCAGAAAGGCCTGCCCGCAGCGCCTGTTTTACCAGAGCTTCCGGTTTGGAAGAACATCCCATATGGGACATATGTAAAGAACATGAAACCTCCCGGTCGATAGCCCGGGGAGCGATCTCATTTTCCTCCCACAGCTTCTGCTGGGATTCCGGAGCTCTCTTTAAGAATCTCTGAGTTCCGAAAGGCTTTCCGTATTCCATAAGGCCTTCATAAGCTACTTCATGAGCCAGATCATAAATATCTTTTCCTTCTGTCTCAATTCCCCACTCTTTTGCAATGCGGATCAGCTTTTCCGGATCTTTTACCTTGTAGCATCCATCTGCAGCTGAAGCGTAAAGAGTATGGCAGATCTCCCGTCCATGATCGGAATGGGTAGCAGCTCCGCCTGCTGTAAACTTCAGATAATTACGTCCTACAATACCGTGAACATCACAGCCGCAGATTCCTCTTGGGGCTTTCTTTGTGATACGGCATGGACCCATTGTACAGATACGGCAGCAAACGCCTTCTTCTCCGAATTTACAATGTGGTGTCTGATTTTTTACCCGAGCCTGCCAGGAATCAGCGCCTACTTTTGCGCCTGTCTCTAACAGTCTCTCAGTAGCAGCTTCAAATTCTTCTACTGTAGTTAATCTGAATTCACTCATGTTATCCTCCTTTATGTCGCCTCTTCTCTTAAAATTCTAATTTGTCCACAATTTCCCGAACGGCTTTTTTTACAGGCGAGTCTTCGGGAAGGTCAACGGTGGGCGTGCCGTCACAGTCATAATCGTAGACTGTTTCATTTTGTGGTACTACTCCCAGAAGATGCAGACCCTGTTTTTCAATTTCATCTCTGGTGCCTTCATTGAGCTCACCATTGGGAGCCCGGTTTACAATCAGGCCTATCTGTTTGGGATGCATATCGCATTCCCTGATCAGCTGAGCAATTCTTCCAGCAGCCTGCACTCCTCTTCTTGAACAGTCACTGACAAGAATGGCTGTTTCCATATTCGGAAGTACTCCTCTGCTGATATGCTCCATACCGGCCTCATTGTCCACAATAATATAGGGGTAATTCTTCTCCAGTCTCTGGAGCTGTGCCTGAAGGAGTCCATTGACAAAGCAATAGCATCCTTTACCCTGGGTACGCCCCATGACCAGCAGATCGAAATCGTCCGATTCCACGAGAGCATCGTCGAATTTAAATTCCATATAATCTGCTTTTGACACTCCTGAGGGAATCGGGTTCTTTGCAGCCATTTCTGCTCCGGCAACTTCCTCCCGGATGTCTCCCAGTGTGGTTTCTACTTCCACGCCAAGGACCTCGTTCAGATTAGAATTTGCATCAGCATCCACTGCAAGGATCGGGCCTTTCCCTTTTTCTCCCAGGTACTGTATGATCAGCCCCGTTAATGTTGTCTTACCTACGCCGCCTTTACCTGCGACTGCAATTACATGTGCCATATATCAGGCGCCTCCTGGATTTAAATTTTAAACAAGTCCAATGTTCTGCCGTCAGGATCCTTCGTATTTAAAAGATCTAGGATACGTATGATCCCAGCATCCACCGGCATGGTCACCTCCGCTTTACGGATAGCCTCCGGCCAGATATTGATCCGGCAGCTCTCTGATCCCCTCCTTTGTGTTACGGATAACCGTAAAGTGAGTTGCAGGAATGATCCCGGCCTTTTTGAACCTCTGACAGATATCCCTGTCTGCTCCTCCGTTTCCCATTGGTCTTTACCTCCGCATATTGTGTTTTATTTTAAGGGGTTTCCCCCATTAAAACCTCCGTTTATTCGCAATCCAGCTTTACAATGCTGTTTGCCAGATCCACCATCAGGATCCTTCCTGTGATGGTTTTGGTCTCACCCATAATATCTCTGAGGATCACTTTGTCCCCGTCCACATCAATACGGCTGACCATCTTCAGTATCACAGTATTATCATTTTCCTTCTGAACCGTTGCAAGACACATGATCTAAGCCTCCTTTAAATGTTCTTTTACCAGTGTCAGAGCCAGCCCGAGACGCATATTTCCCTTTTGGAAATCTGCCACGCCTTCTTTGATCGTCCTGGCCGCATCTTCCATACCCAGCTTTCTCAGATTTTCTGCCATCTGATCCAGTTCCTGGGCATGATGTTCATTATGAGAAAGCATATAGTTTAAAAGAGCCACAACCTCCTGGGAACAATTCTCCTGGCAGTTATCGCTGCAGCTTCCACAATGTTCATGCTGATGAGCTTCTCCTCCATGAGGAATCACATTACCATTTTCATCTTTGATTAAATGCATTTTTCCATCCTTTCTGAGCCCCTTTTCTGTATTTGGGCGCACTGAATGACAATTATTTATCAATTAGTTTCATTATACATGCTTTCCCGTCTTTTATCAAGCTATTTTATGTATTTTTCTAAGTGCTTTCCAGCCTGTATTTCCACCTGTTTTTCCAGTTTGTAGTGTATGTAAAATCCCTTTAGTTTTTAGGCCTTCCTTTTGTGGATTTTTAACTTTCCCGTAAATAAAAGCTGAATTTTAATAAATATGTCTAACATTCTTCACATTTTCATGCTATACTAACAAGGATTGTAAAAAGGAGGTTTGGAATATGTCTTTTGGCGAACATATAATCCGTTTAAACGACGGAAGAGAACTGCCGTTGTTAGGCCTTGGCGTCTATAAAGCCACAGATGACGGAGAATTAAAGCAGGCTATATCCCGTGCAGTTTCCTTGGGATACCATCTGATCGATACAGCTTCTTTCTACAAAAACGAAGAAGGAGTCGGTAAAGGAATACAGGCTCTTGATATACCGAGGGAAGATTTATTTGTCACAACGAAAATTTGGAATACTGCTCAGAGGATTGGAGATATCGAAGACAGTTTTAATAGAAGCCTGGAACGCCTTGGTCTGGATTACGTGGATCTGTATCTGATCCACTGGCCTGTACCCGGCTGTTTTGGCAATACCTGGAAAGCTATGGAAAAGCTGCAGGAGCAGGGAAAGGTAAGGTCCATCGGAGTATCCAATTTCAGCATCCAGGATCTGGAGCTTTTGAAGACTGTGTCTGATGTGATCCCTGCGGTAAATCAGATAGAATTTCATCCCCTCTTCAATCATCCGGAACTGAAAGCTTACTGTGAAGAAAACGGTATTGCCCTCCAGGCCTACGCTCCCCTTGCACGGGGCGCTTATCTGAAAAGTCCGCTGATGATCGAAATCGGGAAAAATCATGAGAAAAGCCCCGCTCAAGTAGGGCTGCGTTGGCTCATCCAGCAGGGAATCGGCGTGATCCCCAAATCTGTCCACGAAGAACGTCTGGCAGAGAACAGCCAGATTTTTGATTTCGAGCTTTCCGATGAGGAAATGGCCGCCATCACCGCTATGGACGCCCAGCAGAGGGTAGCGGGAGTCCCTGAGGACATGGCTCCTTATATACTGTAATTGTTTCGTACATCAGCCTGTAAGGTATGTTTTTGAAAAAATCTGTTTTAGTACATAATCCTGATTTTAAAAAGAGGTGTTTTCTCAGAGAAGAGCCGGATCTGTCGGTCCCTTTTCTGAGAAAACACCTCTTTTTAACTTTTATCCCTGCCAGGAAACCTCCCAGGATTCCGTCTTTTTATCTCTGAGCATAAGATCCTGGACCGCAAGTCCCGGCTCCTTCCCCTCAAAAAGCACCTGGTTCACCTGCTGGATGATGGGCGTATCCACCTGATATTTTTGGGAAAGCTCCCAGCCGGCTTTGGCAGAATAAACGCCTTCCACCACCATCTTTACCTCTCTCATAGCCTCTTCCATGGTCTTGCCCTGACCTAATAGGATCCCGGCTCTCCGGTTCCGGCTGTGTCTGCTGGCACAGGTAACGATCAGGTCTCCGATACCGGACAGGCCGTAAAAGGTCTCTGCCTTCGCCCCCATAGCAATGCCCAGCCTGGTGATCTCGGTAATGCCTCTGGTGATCAAAGCAGCCTTGGTATTATCTCCATAGCCCAGACCGTCTGCTGCTCCCGCCGCCAGAGCGATCACATTTTTCAATGCGCCTCCCAGCTCAATCCCCAGCACGTCAGGGCTGATATAAGTCCGGAACACAGGACTCATAAAAATATTCTGGATATATTCTGCAGTCTTCCGCTCTCTTGCCCCCGCCACGCAGGTAGTAGGAAGCCCCCGGCTTACCTCTTCCGCATGGCTTGGACCGGAAAGCACGCAGGGTACAGACTCGGGAATCTCTTCTTCAATAATATCCGTAAGAGTCATGAGCGTCCCCTCTTCAATACCCTTGGACACATTTACGATCAGCTGTCCGTACCGGATATGGGGTTTGATCCGTTTTGCTGTCTGACGTACAGCCACTGAAGGCACCGCCATGATAAGTATATCTTTTCCCACCAGAGTTTTCTCCAGATCTCCGGTGATCTCCAGTTCTTCCGGTAAATGGACGCCGGGAAGCTTCTCCTTATGTTCTCTTGTTTCTGCCAGTTCTCTGGCCTGTTCCTGTCTGTGGGACCAAAGAGAAGTATTATGTCCGTTATTTACCAGGAGGATCCCCAGGGCCGTGCCCCAGCTTCCTGCACCGATGATTCCTATATTCGCCATATCCATTACCTCTTTTTACTGAGAAATATCTTGTTTTCACTGCCGTTAAGAAGCCGGCTGATATTCTGTCTGTGTCTCCAGTAAGCCAGAAGCATCAAAAGAAAAGCGATCCCATACATTTCATAAAGCACCGGCCGGCTGCAGGGATACATTCCCGCCTGTCCAAAGATCAGCAGAAAGACCACAAAGCACAGATATCCTGCCAGAGAGCATAAAGATACATAGTGGGTAGTAAAAAACAGAAGAAAGAATACCGCCATGCAGATCAAAAAGATCCGCCAGTCAAAAGCCAGAAGAAGGCCTACCGAAGCGGCGATCCCTTTTCCTCCTTTAAACTTCAGGTAAAAAGGAAAGTTATGTCCAAGGATACAGCCCGCTCCCGCATACAGCTCCAGGAGGCGTATATCGTCTCCAAAGCTGCCGCCAAAAGCCAGTCTTGCAATAAGCATGGCCAGCACGCACTTCAGGATATCCCCCAGAAGCGTCAGGGCCCCAGCCTTTTTTCCCATAGTGCGGAAAGCATTGGTCGTTCCCGCATTTCCACTGCCATGTTCCCGGATATCGATCCCCTGTTTTTTTCCATAGATATAGGATGTCTGAAAAAGCCCCAGCACATATCCCACGGCCAGACACACAATGCGCTCCAGCATAGCTTATTCCCCCTCTTTTCTCTCTCTTATGATAAACTTCAGAGAAGTGCCTTTAAATCCAAAGGCCTCCCGTACTTTATTCTCCAGATATCTCGTATAGGAAAAATGCATCAGTTCCTTACTGTTTACAAAGATCACAAAGGTAGGCGGTTTTACAGAAACCTGTGTGGCGTAAAAGATCTTCAGTCTTTTCCCTTTATCAGAAGGCGGCTGCTGCATAGCCACAGCCTCTGTGATGATCTCATTGAGAACTCCTGTCTGGATACGCAGGGTCTGATTTTCCAGAACCATATCAATGGTCTCAAAAAGTCTGGAAATCCTCTGTCCTGTCTTCGCTGAAATAAACATGATCTCTGCATATGGCATAAAAGAAAGGATCTCTCTTACCTTATTGGTAAACTTGTATATAGTCTTATCATCTTTCTCTATGGCATCCCATTTATTCACGGCGATCACAATGCCTTTGCCTCTGTCATGGGCGATCCCGCCGATCTTGGCGTCCTGTTCTGTAACCCCTTCTTCGGCGTCGATCATCAGCACTACCACATCCGCCCGTTCTACAGCCGTCACAGTACGGATTATACTGTACCGCTCCAGCTCTTCCTTGATCTTATTTTTTCTGCGAAGGCCTGCAGTATCGATAAAGATATATTCCCTGTCCTGGTAGGTCACCTTCGTATCAATAGCATCTCTGGTAGTGCCGGCAATATCAGACACGATAACCCTGTCTTCTCCCAGAAGTTTGTTAATGAGAGAAGATTTTCCCACATTAGGTTTTCCAACCACGGCGATCCGGGGAATCTCGTTTTCCTCCGCTTCCTCAGGAATATCTTTAAAATGCTCTGTCACTTTTTCCAGCATATCTCCTAATCCCAGCATGGATGCAGCGGAAACAGGCACCGGCTCTCCAATGCCCAGATTGTAAAATTCATAGGTGTCCATCATAAATTTCTGAAAACTGTCCACTTTATTTACCACCAGGATCACCGGCTTATGGCTTCTGCGGAGCATGTCCGCCACCTTACTGTCCGCATCCACCAGGCCCTGACGGACGTCTGTCATAAAAATGATCACATCTGCTGTGTCAATGGCGATCTGAGCCTGTTCCCGCATCTGAGACAGGATAATATCCTTACTCTCCGGTTCGATACCGCCGGTATCGATCAGCGTAAAGGTCTTATCCAGCCAGGTAACGTCTGCATAAATCCTGTCTCTGGTAACCCCCGGGGTATCCTTTACGATAGAAATCTTCTCCCCGGCCAGAGCGTTAAAAAGTGTGGACTTCCCCACATTCGGCCGTCCCACAATTGCTACAATCGGTTTGCTCATACATTTGTCTCCTTTTATGTTCTCTGCCTGCTTCCTTGTCCAGGACTGCCGCCACAAGATCGGCTCCCTCTTCTCCCACAATTTTCACAGGTATCTGTAACTCTTTCTCTAAATCCTCTACAGTCATATCATCCAGAAACACATTTTCTCCGCTTCTCAGAAGATTGCAGGGAAGAAGCAGTGTCCTTCCAAGATCCCGGCCCTTTAACTGGCTTACCAGATCCTGTCCCGTAAGAAGGCCGGATACTGTGATCTGTTCTCCGAAGAAACTATTCCGGATCTCATATCCTCTGCAGTGAACATTGGGGAATTTCTTCCGGATCTCCTCCATATATCGGGCAATCACCGGGTAGGCCAGTTTTCCTGTTGCAAAGCTCAGCTCCTCAGCTCTGTCGTCTCCCTTTCTGTCCTGCAGCGCCTCTCTCACCTGCTCCTCCAAAAGCCGCAGCATGCCCACGCCGTTTTCCAGCTGAAGATAACCGTCATACCATGCGGCTTCAGGCAGTTCTCTTTCCGCCAGCAAATACCATTCATCGCTGGCGTGGATAAAATGGACCCCATGTTTCTCGAAAATCTTTTTCTGCCAGCTTTCAATCAGATCGATCACTTCACCTGCTTCCTTCCGATCAAAGGTCTCCAGTGGATACAAGCCCTCCCGGAAACGGCTCAGGCCAACCGGTACTACCGAAACGCTTTTCAGGTAAGGAAGATATCCGGCCAGATCCTGAATACTCTTCTCCAGCTCCTCTCCGTCGTTGATCCCTCTGCACAGAACGATCTGACCGTTCATCTCGATCCCGGCCTGATAAAGTCTGTCAACCTTGGGGAAAATATCTCCGGCAAACCGGTTCCGGAGCATCTGGCACCGAAGCCGGGGATTGGTGGTATGAAAAGAAATATTGATCGGAGCAAGATGATACTCTATGATCCGGTCTATGTCATGATCTTTCATATTGGTCAGCGTCACATAGTTTCCCTGGAGAAAGGACAATCGGGAATCATCATCTTTAAAATAGAGAGTTTCTCTCATTCCCGGGGGCATCTGGTCGATAAAGCAGAAAATACAATGGTTGCTGCAGGACCGGTACTCGTCCATAAGACCATTTTCAAAAACGATCCCCAGATCCTCCTCATACTCCTTTTCTACTTCCAGCTCCCATTCTTCGCCGTCTGCTTTTCTTACCAGCAGCAGGATATCTTCGTCATTTACCAGATAATGATAATCAAAAACATCTTCTATCGTCTTTCCGTTAATAGAAAGAAGCTCGTCTCCCGGCTCCAGTTCCAGCTCCCAGGCAATACTCCCTTCTTCCACTTCTTTGATGATGTGTCTGTTTTTTTTCATTAGCTACCTCTCTCTTCCATTGGAGCAGCCCTGTAAAATACCAGCTGCTCTGCGGCTAGTATACCAACAAAGCCGTAAAAAAGCAATAATTTTCCTTGACTGCGCCTTATGTCGAATGTTATAACTTTATGTGTATGATGTAAAGAAAGGGTAAATCCTGCAGAATTTTCTTACATCATAAGGATTGTTTTTTCAACAGAATCTATGCATTTAAACGGAGGTCTTTATGATCAATATCAGTTTGCTGGAAAGATCCATTCCAGTGGCCCCTATCAAAATAGCGGCTTTAAAGAGCTGCGCCCAGCTTGCATCTCAGGTGGATTCTCATCTGGTGCAGTTTCGTAAAGAATTAAATTCTCATAACCAGTCAGGATTAAATTTCCGGGGTTATTCCGAGGAAAGCTTCCTGATCGACTGCGACTGTCCCCGTTTTGGCTCCGGCGAAGCCAAAGGTGTGATCAGCGAATCCATTCGGGGAGCCGATACCTTTGTTATGGTAGATGTATGCAATCACAGCATGACCTACAAAATCTGCGGCCATACAAACCATATGTCCCCCGACGACCATTATCAGGATCTGAAGCGGATCATTGCCACCGCTGCCGGAAAAGCCCACAGAATTAATGTGATCATGCCTTTCCTTTACGAAAGCCGTCAGCACAAAAGGACCAAGAGAGAGTCTCTGGACTGTGCTCTGGCTCTTCAGGAGCTAGTACAAATGGGCGTCTCCAATATCATCACCTTTGACGCCCACGATCCCCGTATGCAGAATGCCATCCCTTTGTCCGGATTTGACAATTTTATGCCTACCTATCAGTTCCTGAAGACTATGGTCGCATCCATTGACAATTTTAAGATTGACAATGAGCACCTGATGATCATCAGCCCTGATGAAGGCGCCATGCAGCGGGCCGTATACTTTTCCAATATCCTGGGCGTAGATATGGGTATGTTCTACAAACGCCGGGATTATTCCACCATAGTAAACGGAAAAAATCCCATCGTAGCTCATGAATTCCTGGGAGATTCCGTGGAAGGCAAGGATGTGGTAGTGATCGACGACATGATCTCTTCCGGGGAAAGTATGCTGGACGTGGCAAAGAAGCTGAAAGACCGGAAGGCCAGAAGAGTTATTGTCTGCACAACTTTCGGGCTTTTCACCGACGGCCTTGAAAAATTTGATGAATACTACGAGAAAGAATATATTTACCGCGTGATCACCACAAACCTGACTTACCGGAATCCGGACCTTCTCATGCGCCCTTATTATCTGGAGGCAGACATGAGCAAATATCTTGCCAGTATCATGGATATCCTGAACCATGATCTCTCTGTAGAAAAGGTTCGAAATACAACTCAGAAAATCAATCAGCTTCTGCAAAGATATTAGTGTACCAATATCTTGAACTTTTTATTTTTCTCATAAAAAAGCTGCCCCATCCGTCTGTAGCGGGTGGGGCAGCTTTTTGCCTCTTTATAATATTTACGATATCCGTTTTCCTTAATTTACCTGATAAACATCTGCATAGGTGCTTCCAAACTGAAGCGCTTCCCCATGGCTGTTAAAGAAAATGTCCACATGTCCGTAGGGCGTTCCTCTGTCCTCTACAATATAAACCGATCCGTTGATCATCAGCTTTGTCCCCAACGGAACGCCGCCCATGGCAACTGTTCTTCCTGCTGTAGCTATGGCGCCGCTGGCTGTGATCCCATCAGACTTTCCGCAGCACTGAGCACAGGGGCAATAGGCTGTAAGACGGAATCTTCCCAAATATGTATTGCCGTTTCCGGAACTGGTCTCCTGGCTCTCCTGTGATTCCGAAGAAGACGGTGCAGACGGCTGCTGAGCCGTAGAGTCTGTACTTTCCTGACTTTCCTGACTGTCCTGAGATGTCCCGGTATCCGCAGTATCTGTGGCACCTGAAGTATCTGCTGAACCTGTGGCTTCTTCCTGACGTTGTGCCTGGATCTGAGCCGCTTCCTCATCTTTTTGCTGTTTGATCAGGCTATTGATGGTATCCTTCTGGCTTTCAATCTGAGCCATAAGGTTTTCCGCATTTCCTTCTTCCTTAGAAATCTGGCCTTCGTAGTCCTGGATCTGCAGATTTGTACTCTTTACTACCTCATAGACCTCATCCTGCTTTGCCAGACTTTCCTCTTTTAATTTCTCCAATTCCTGTTTTTCCTGCTGGATACTTTTTTCTTTATCTTCTATTTCTTCTGTTGTCTTTTTGTATTCATCCAGCATGTCCCTGTCGTACTGATTGATCTGAGACATATTCTCTGCCTGGCTCAGAAAATCCGTAATCGAATTGGATTCCAAAAGCATGATCACATAAGAATTTTCCGCATTTTCATACATATACTGAATGCGGAGTTTCATATCCTTGTACTGCTTCTCTTCTTTTTTCTGGGCAGTCTCCAGTTCTTTTCCCAGCTTTTCTAATTTCTGCTGGGTTCCGTCTGTTTTTGTCTGGATCTCCTGCAGATTTTTTTCCAAGTCGCCTAGCTGCTGATTTAACTCCTGCAAGTACCCTTCAAGATTATCTTTCTTAGATTCCAAGCTGTCGATCCTGCTCTGGGCATCATTTAATTTCTGTTGGTTTTTCTGCTGGGCATTTTGTGTGTCTGTAATCTTCTGCTGGGTCGAAGCATAACAGGGGAATGCAGCAAGACTTGCAGCCAGCAGTCCCATAAGCAGGCTTGTAGTTGTTTTATTTTTCATAACCAAAGCTCCTTTTCACTAACATCAATGATTATATCATAGAATCTGTT
The DNA here is from genome assembly GCA_944384185.1 of uncultured Blautia sp. Taxonomy (GTDB): domain Bacteria; phylum Bacillota; class Clostridia; order Lachnospirales; family Lachnospiraceae; genus Blautia. Next base: position 19,355 of record CALWSM010000019.1, read on the forward strand.
TAATGAACAGTGGTTTTTCATTTTTTTGTAACATTTATGTAATAGTGACAGAAATGATTTGTAAAGTTTATGCAACTATTCCATTGCGCCTCTGATTCCCAGAAAAGCCGACAAATTTCCTCTTCTTCCCTTGCTCGCCCTGTGAGAGAACAAAAACTCCGGATTACAACAGGTACAGACTCCCGGAAAAGAAATTTTCTCCGTGGGAATTCCTTCTTCCTGTAAAATGATCTGGTTCGCTCTCCAGAGATTCAACTGATATTTTCCATTTTCCTTCTTATACAGAAGATTTCTTTCCTCTGCATGGCCAGGGAACTGCTCCTGAAAAACTTCCGCCACGTCTTCGCTGACCTCATAACATTTCTGACAGATAGACGGACCAATAGCTGCATACATTTCTTCCGGTATGGAACCGAAAGCTTCTTTCATAGCACGGATCATGTGGCCTCCCATCCTTCCTGCGGTTCCCCGCCATCCGGAGTGGGCCAGTCCCACAGCCTTATGGACCGGATCCACAAAAAACAAAGGCACACAGTCCGCATAAGAAGTCGCAAGAGTCATTCCCGGTATATTGCAGATCAGGCCATCCACATCCTGGTAATCCAGTGGACGCAGTACTCCCTTACCCCCGTCCTCTTTTCTGACCTGCCGGATATTCACGGTATGGGTCTGCTGAGAACAGACGGTACCTTCCAGGTCGAAGCCAATAGCTCTGGAAATACGTCGATAATTTTCTTCTACGTCTTCCCTCCGGTCTCCTCGCTGAAAGCTCAGATTCATAGAGCGATAAATTCCCTGGCTGACCCCGCCTATCCTTGTAGAAAATCCGTGGCAGCACCAGGAAAATTTTTCAAAAGCAGGGTAGGTCAGGTAGATCACCCCATTTTTTTCCTTTACCTTCATAGGTTCTTTCGTATTTTGATCCCATCTTATTTCCATATACTCACCTTTTAAATGAAAAAGCATTTCTGATCAGCCGGATTTCATCCGGACAGATCCCCACTACGTCAAAACGGCAGGGCGTAGTATCTCCAAGCTTCTGTCTCATGAGATAATAAAGTGCGGCCCTGGAAATACGTTTTTGTTTTTTACCATCCACCGCCTCCTCCGGAGTCCCTGTCTCCCTCTCACTTCTGTATTTGACTTCTATAAAACACAGATATTCTCCTTCTTTTGCGATCAGATCGATCTCCCCAGCCGGGCAGCGGAAATTCCTTTCCAGAATCTCATACCCCCGCTTCTCCAAAAACTCAGCCGCCTGAGTTTCATAGTACAGGCCGGTTTTCTTGGCAGAAGCCTCGCCTTTTCTTCTCATAGCTTATCTCCAAACACATTTTTAATAAATGTCCTTCTGTGGATAGGCGAAGGTCCATACTTGCGGAGAGCTTCGATGTGCTCTTTTGAACCGTAACCTTTATGGGAAGCGAATCCATATTGGGGCATAAGCTTGTCATATTCCCGCATAAGCCGGTCCCTGGTCACCTTCGCTACAATACTGGCCGCCGCAATGGACAGGCTTTTTGCGTCTCCTTTAATAATAGGCACCTGGGGAATAGAGATATCCGGAATGGTCACTGCGTCATTCAACAGGATCTGGGGTCTTACGGCAAGCCTATCCACCGCTTCCCTCATAGCCTCATAAGTAGCCTGGAGGATATTGATCTCATCGATCCTGGCCGGACTGGCATACCCGGCCTGAGCCGCAACGGCTTTCTCCATGATCTCCTCATAGAGCTCTTCTCTCCGCTTTTCTGAAAGCTGTTTGGAGTCATTCAGTCCCAGGATCTCGCAGTCCTTTGGCAGGATCACGGCTCCTGCCACTACCGGGCCGGCAAAAGGCCCCCGTCCTGCTTCATCGATCCCGCACACATATCCCAGGTGCTCATATCTGTGCTCATACTCCCTCATCTTTTCCAGCCGCACCCTCTCTGCCCGGAGCCTTTCCTGTCTTTTTTCCGCCTGCTCTATAAGCATCCGGACTCCTTTCCTCCCGTCTTCCTGATAACTTTGGCAGAGGGCCGGCAGTTCTTCCACGGCGGCGTTTTTAAACTCTTCTTTGATCTCCTGTATACTTTTCATCCTTTACTGCTCCTGTGTCTGCGGCCTCTCCAGGGTAATCCTTCCGATCTTTCCATTCCGGAATTCTTCCAGAAGGATATTCGCCGCCTTTCCGTAATCAAGCTGACCGCCTTTTTGGATACATTTCCTGTTATCTGCGATCTGTTCCAGCATAGACAAAGCTGTTTCCGATTCCTGGATCCCATAACGTTTCTCTAAAATCCCGGGGTAATCCCTGTGAAGATCTCCCAGAAGGCCCAGGGAAAGCTCCTCCAGATTCAGGATCTCATCTTTAATGGAACCCACCATAGCCAGTCTCGCCCCTACCTGCTGATCTTCAAATTTCGGCCACAGGATTCCCGGCGTATCTAAAAGTTCCAGATCCTTATTGATGCGGATCCACTGCTTCCCTTTAGTTACTCCTGGTTTATTTCCCGTCTTGGTGCAGGCCTTCCCTGCAAAAGCATTGATAAAGGTGGATTTTCCCACATTGGGGATCCCTACCACCATAGCCCGGACAGGACGGTTTTTGATTCCTCTTCTCCGGTCTCTCTCAATCTTCTCCTTGCAGGCCTCCATAACCAGAGGCAATACCCCTTTTACCCCGCTGCCGGATCTGGAATTCAATTTCAGTACATGAAACCCTTTTTCCTGGAAGAAACGGCTCCAGGCTTCATTGAATTCCGGGTCTGCCAGATCTGCTTTGTTCAGCAGAAGAAGCCTTGCTTTGTTCTTTCCCAGGACGTCGATATCCGGATTTCTGCTGGACATGGGGATCCTTGCATCCACCACCTCAATGATCAGATCAATGAGTTTGATATTTTCTTCCATCATCCGTTTTGCCTTTGTCATATGCCCGGGATACCATTGATAATTCATATTCCACCTCTCTTCAAACTATTGTCCTACAAAGCCCATCTGGTCTGCAGGATAAACGCAGAACCAGAGTTTTCCCTCTATATATTTTTTATTTACATTCTGTACTTCAGCAAACCGGCTGTCTTCGCTATTGTTCCGGTTATCGCCCAGCACAAAATATTCATTACCGTCTAAAGTCACTCCGTCTTCCGCCAGTCCCGGATTGGTGATCTGAGGAAGCTTCTCCTTTTCCCTGTATTCTTCTCCGTCAATATAGATCATTCCGTCACGGATCTCTATTGTTTCGCCGGGCAGGCCGATGACTCTTTTAATATGGATAGGCGCATCATCGCTTCCGTCCTTTGTAAAGGCGATAATATCCCCCCGCTCCGGACTGGTAAATTTATAAATAAGCTTATTGACAAAAAACCTTTCTCCGGTTAACAGCGTAGGTTCCATGCTGCTCTCCTGCATAGTGATACTCTGGAAAAAGAGGATCGCCACAACTGCGGCAAGGGCAAGGGTAACTGCGATCTGAAAGATCCAGGTAAAAATAGGCCGTCCTTTTTCACTTTTTATAAATTCTAAGGCCAGATCCTTCTGCGCCTCGATCCTCTGTGCTTTTTTCTTGTTTTTTCTTTTCTTCATACAGACCCCCGTTTTTATGAAACAAGGGACCGCTGAATGTTTCCCACACAGCGGCCCCTGTCCATCACCATATTATCTTACTAACTCTTTTACTTTTGCAGCCTTACCAACACGCTGTCTTAAGTAGTTCAGTTTTGCACGTCTTACTTTACCGCGTCTGATAACCTCTACCTTTTCTACATTCGGGGAGTGAAGCGGCCATGTCTTTTCTACGCCGATACCGTTAGAATTCTTTCTTACAGTGAATGTCTCGCGGTTGCTTCCGCCCTGTTTCTTTAAAACAACACCTTCGAATACCTGGATTCTCTCACGGTTTCCCTCTTTGATCTTTCCATGTACCCTTACTGTGTCACCTACGTTAAACTGAGGTACTTCTGCTTTCAACTGAGCAGCTTCAATGTTTCTGATGATTTCGTTCATGATCTTTCTCCTTTATCTCTGGATGTTCTTAATGCACTATGCAGCAGAGGACCATCTCTTTTTTTAGGTGAGGGCACACTGCTCCCACCGTTTACAACGCACTCAATTATACTATGGGTATAAACTCCTGTCAAGCGGATACTCTAAAAAAGCTCAATTTTTCTAGGCTGGCTGTAATTCGACTCCAGATACTGCCGTACCTGGGAACAGTCATAACCTCTTGCCCCGGCCTTGCAGACTTTTACACAGGACATACAGTTCAGGCATTTACCCTCCCGGATTTCTAAAGTCTCCTGGGAAATGGCGTTTACCGGACATTTCTGGGCACAGGCCTGGCAGTTGGTACACTTCTCTTTGTCAAAACTCTTTTCCACCGGCTTCATCTGTTTTGGCTCCGGGTCCGGATTTCCAGGTACAGAAACCGAAGAAAATCCTTCCTGTATCCCTTCTTCCAGTCTCTTTTTGATCTCCACCGCAAATCTGCGAAGGATCTGCCGATCTTTCTCATCCGGACGGTCTTTTCCCAGAACCGGAGAATAAATATGAGGGATCACCAAAGCCGCCGCTCCGATACAGATAAATCCCCGCTTCTCAAGACGCTTCTTCATCTGCGCCAGGGTATCGTCATAATGCCGGTTTCCATAGGCAGCCAGGATCACACAGGGCGTGCTTTCTCCCTGAAGGTTGGAAAAAAGAGATTCCTCTGTAACCGGAAGTTGCCCGCCGTAAACAGGCGCCGCTGCAATGAGCAGCTCCCCGGAAGAAAATTTTACTTTTTCTTTTCTCAGCTTTCTCCTGGTCAGATCTATATATCTCGGGTTCTGGGTGAGGGATTCCGTAAATATTTCTGCAGCTTTTCTGGTCCCGCCTGTAGGGCTGAAAAAGGCTGCGGTCACCGGCCGGTTTTTCTCCAGAAGATCCGGCCTTCTCTGCCGGGTCCGCTCCAGAGACTGCTTCATACGCCATGCCTGGATCTTTTTATGATCTCCCTTCAGAAGTACTTCCGGCACCTGTCTGTCCCTCCATACCTCCGGTCTGGTATAGTGGGGATATTCCAGAAGATTATCCTGGATAGACTCAAACTGGGAAGATTCTTCATTGCTTAGAACTCCCGGAACAAATCTGGACACAGCGTCGATGAGCACACAGGCTGCCAGCTCTCCTCCTGTGAGGACATAATCGCCGATAGATACATAGTCTGTAACTACTTCTTCCAGAACTCTCTCATCAATCCCCTCGTAATGGCCGCAGAGAAGGATCAATTCTTCCTCCATAGCCAGTTCTTCTACAAGAGTCTGGTTCAGGACCTTTCCCTGGGGAGTGAGATAGATACACCGGGGCTTCTTCTCCTCATTTCCCTGCCCCCCGGCCACAGATTCCCATGCGCGGTACACCGGTTCCGGTTCCATGACCATGCCCGCTCCGCCCCCATAGGGATAATCGTCGACCCGCATATGTTTATTTACCGAAAAGTCCCGGATATTCACCGTATCCAGAGAAATGGTTCCTTTTTTTGCCGCCCGTCCGGTAATACTGGTATGGACCGCATTTTCAATCATCTCCGGGAATAACGTCAGTACATGAAACTTCATAGCCTTCCTCCTGCTAAACCAGACCTTTCATCAGATGAATGACCATCTTGTTTGACTCCACATCTACCTGAAGGATACAGTCCCTGATAGCGGGGATCAGCACTTCTTTCTCCCGGGTCTGGACAATATACACATCATTGGCTCCCGTCTCCATAACGTCTTTGATCCTGCCGAAAAAACTGCCGTCCTCCAGAAAGACCTCCATACCGATAAGATCTGCAATATAGTATTCATTTTCTCCCAGGGGCACCGCCAGATCCCTGGTCACATAAAGGCTTTTGCCTTTATAGGGCTCGATCTCATTAATATCCTCTACATCCCGGAATTTCAGGATCACAAACTGTTTGAAATATTTTACTCTCTGGATCTCCAGCTCACACAGCTCTTTCCCTGTATCCAGAAGCACGCTGGGCAGATCCTCAAACCTCCTGGGATCATCTGTTGTAGGAAAAACCTTCACCTCCCCACGGATACCGTGGGTAGTGGTGATCACGCCAACCTGAAGTAAATCTTCCATTTTTTTCTCTCCTATATGCGAAAGAAGAGCTGCCGCAATCATAGTTGCAACAGCCCTCTCGAATCTTACTTTTATAAGCCAAACGCTTACTGCAAAATATCAACGACTACCTTTTTATCGCCTTTAGAGGAAGCAGCCTTTACCACTGTACGGATAGCCTTTGCGATCCGTCCCTGGCGTCCGATCACTTTACCCATGTCGGAAGGCGCCACCTTAAGCTCCACAAGGATTGCGTCATTTTCTTCTGTCTCGGTAACAACAACTTCATCGGGACAATCTACCAGAGATTTTGCAATTACTTCTACTAACTCTTTCATCACAAAGTACCTCCCGATTATTTTTCGATACCAGCCAGCTTGAAGATTTTAGCAACAACGTCTGTTGGCTGAGCGCCGTTAGCCAGCCATCTCTTTGCTGCTTCTTCATCTACTTTGTATACGCTTGGATCCTGGTTCGGATCATAGGTTCCGATCTCTTCGATGAACTTTCCGTCTCTCGGGGATCTGGAATCTGCAACGATGATTCTATAGAAAGGAGCTTTTTTCTGTCCCATTCTTCTTAATCTGATTTTTACTGCCATGTTCTTTTCACCTCCTGATCTTTACTCTTTCTTATATGTTAAAAGGGAAGTTTGAATCTTCCTCTTTTACCACCTTTACCACCCATCAGCCCGGGCATCTGCTTCATCATCTTCTTTGCCTGCTCGAACTGTTTCACCATACGGTTGACCTCCGCTATGTCTACGCCGGCTCCCTTTGCGATCCTTGCCTTTCT
>CALWSM010000020.1 GCA_944384185.1 uncultured Blautia sp.
CGCCAGCAGCAAAAGCCCTTCCTTTAGGTTTAACATACCATATCCTCTGTCTTCTGTCAATTTAAATTTTTAAATAAAAACATTCTCAAAAACAGTATCAAAATACTCTGAAATCCTCTTGACCTTTATACCCATATGGGTATATTATACATATACCCCCATATGTATAATATAAGAAAGAAGGAGCGCTATGATTTCACTTATGAAAGATCTGTTTCTCAATGAAACAAAGAGAACTATTTTGTTTCTCACCATCTCAGGCTTGTCCCTGCTGGTCAGTTTTCTGGCACCGGAAGATATTATTTTTGATCCGGCCTGGATCCCGATCCTTCTCTGCGGAATCCCGATCATCAAGGAAGCCATAGAAGGCCTTGTCACACGATTTGACATTAAAGCAGACGTATTAGTATCCCTGGCACTGATCGCCTCGGTGATCATCGGAGAGATCTTTGCTGCCGGCGAAGTGGCCTTTATCATGCAGATCGGATCTCTTTTAGAAGAACTTACGGTAGCCAGGGCGAGAGCCGGCATCGAGAAGCTGGTGCACCTGACCCCTCTCACCGCCCGAAAGATCCTGGACGGCAAAGAACTCATCCTCCCCGCCAAAGAAGTGGCTGTCAATGATATACTCCGGGTTCTTCCGGGAGAGACCATCCCTGTAGACGGGGTGATCCTGTCCGGGGAGACCTCCGTGGATCAGGCAGTGATGACAGGAGAATCTCTACCGGTGGACAAAGGGCCGGGAGACGAAGTATCCAGCGGAACGGTCAACCAGTTCGGTTCCTTTGATATGAAAGCTTCCAGAGTAGGGGAAGACAGCTCTATCTGGCGGATGATCCGTCTGGTCCAGTCTGCCGACGCCGGAAAAGCCAGGATCGTAAGACTGGCCGACCGGTGGGCTACCTGGATCGTAGTCATCGCTCTCACCGCCGCAGCTCTTACCTGGCTGCTATCCGGTCAGATCATCCGGTCTGTGACCATACTGGTAGTTTTCTGCCCCTGCGCCCTGGTACTGGCAACTCCCACCGCTATCATGGCGGCCATCGGAAACGCCACAAAGCATGGTTTCCTGGTAAAAGAAGGGGACGCTCTGGAACGACTGGCCCAGGTCTCTCAGGTGGCCTTTGATAAGACAGGAACCCTCACTTACGGAAAGCCTCAGGTAGCGGCTGTGGAAAGCTTCTCACCGGACATTTCCTCTGAAGAACTATACCGTCTTGCCGCCGAAGCCGAACTTCGTTCCGAACATCCCCTTGGCAAAGCAGTCGTCCGGGGATATCAGCAGGCTTATCCTGCTGAGACCGGGCTTGAAGTTCCCGGCTCCTTCTCCATGCTCCCGGGCAAAGGCGTAAAAGCCATGACGGATCACGTACAGGTACTGGCAGGCAATCCCTCTCTCCTGGAAGAGAATCAGATCTCCATACCCGAAAATGCTCTGGCTCCGGCGGCAGACTATGTACAAAAAGGCTGCACCCTTATTTATCTGGGAATTGGAAAAAGCTTCGGCGGATTTGCGGCCCTTTGGGATACGCTGCGGGAAACTGCTCCTGAAATGATCAGCAGGCTGAAACGCCTTGGCCTCACACCTGTACTTATGACCGGGGATCATGAAAATGCCGCCGGGACTATTGCGGATCAGCTCCATATTGATGAGGTCCATGCCGGCTGTCTTCCGGAGGATAAGCTGCATTATATAGCCTCCTCCCAGGAAAAAGGTAAAATGGTCTGCATGATCGGAGACGGCATCAACGACGCTCCTGCGCTGAAAAAAGCCCATGTGAGCATTGCCATGGGCGGAGTGGGAAGCGATATTGCCGTGGACGCCGCAGACATTGCTCTGGTAAATGACGACATCCGGGAGCTTCCCCATCTGGTTTCTCTGGCCAGAAGGATGATGACCACCATCAAATGCAATCTGACATTCTCCATGACCTTGAATTTTGCAGCCATTATCTTGGCTATCACCGGGATCCTGAACCCTGTAGCAGGCGCTCTTGTCCACAATGCAGGATCTGTGCTGGTGATTCTGAACTCCAGCCTGCTGCTGACTTACAGAAAATAATAATCCTTCTGTCTGCCGAAAAATCCCCCGGGAAGCTTCTCAGGCCGCCCGCCTGTTCCAGAAGCTCCCCGGGGGATCTTTATTCCTTCCGGTTATTTCCTGTTTTTCTGATAGATGATATACAGCCCCTTCAGCAGCAGATTATCGTCTAAGATCACTTTTCTCCGGCAATGAGGGACGATCCTTTTGGCCAGTCCCCCTGTGGCGATAACGGTAGCCGCCTCTCCAAGCGCTTCCTCCAGCCGGTCAATGATCCCGTCCATAGCCGCCGCTGCACTGTAAATCACGCCGCTTTTCATACACTCTACCGTGTTCTTCCCGATCATATGCTCCGGGGCCTCCAGACTGATCCCCCCAAGCTGGGAGGCATGGGCGGTAAGGGAATCCAGGGATACCCCGATCCCCGGGTAGATCATGCCGCCTATATAATTCTTATTCCGGTCGATAACACAGACCGTATTGGCGGTTCCCATATCGAAGATCAGCAGAGGCACCGGATATTCTGCGATCCCTGCCACAGAATCCACTACCAGATCGCTTCCCAGCTGGGCCGGGTTGTCGATCCGGATATTCAGGCCTGTCCGAATACCCGCTCCAACGATCAGCACTTCCTTTTTCAGTATTTTTTCCACTGCCAGCTTTGCCGCCCTGGTCACCTGGGGGACCACCGAGGAAATGATCCCTCCTTCTAACTGTTCCTGCCGGATATGGTAAATGTCCAAAACATTTTTGATATCAATGGCATATTCCAGTTCTGTCTTGGTATGGACAGTAGAAAGACGCTCCACAAAAAGGCACTCGCCCTTCCGGATACAGCCAATGACAATATTTGTATTTCCAATATCAATCGCTAAAATCATAAGTAAAACCTAATCTTTCCCTGATATTCTTTTTCATCAGCACACGGCCGATAAAGAAGGTCAGGATTCCTGCCACAATGGCCTCCGGAACCCCGTTGATCCCGATAACCGATAAGATGAATCCGTATACGGCCTGGACAGCCACCTCATTGGCCGCCGCATAAGCCTCTCTGAAAAACAGAAAGATCATATTCATGACCAGCAGAGTATTCACCAGAGCTCCTGAAATTCCTGCCAGGATCAGCCCCAGATTGGAAACTCCCCTGCCTGTCCCGAATTTTTTCACTCCCTTGTAAACAAAGCAGGGAACCACCCCTACCAGTATTCTGGGGATAAAGCAGATAATGATACTTCCGATCCCGCCGCTGAACTCTCCCAGATTGTAAAAGGGCGTAAAGACAAAGGACGTGACCGTTGGATTCATGGTATTATTGATGAAACTGGTCAGGCCGAAAAGGAATCCCAGGCCCGCTCCCTTTTTGGGTCCCAGGAGCAAGGACGCCAGTATAACGGGGATATGGATGATGGTGGCTCTTGTAAATCCCAGCGGGATATATCCGAGAAAAGGGGTAAAAGCCATGATCACAATGATCGCCCCGAAAATAGCGGTCTGCACCATACTTCTGATCTGTCTTCTGTTATCTCCAGGCATCCGCCTGGCTGCTGTGTTCTGATAATTCTTCATAATTGCCTCCTTGTTATCGTTCTTTTCTGAGATACAATACTTTTGGCACAGAAATCTCTTTCTGCTCTTGTTCTTTTTTCATGTCCAGGCCTGTTGTTACGCCTGCGCCATGTTCTTTATGATCTGGTCCAGAATTTTTAAGGCTGCCTCCTCTTTTAACATCTTTTCAAGTGAAACTTCCTCATTTTCTGTGATCATGGTGATTACATTGGTATTTCCGGCAAAACCTGCCCCTTCTACCTTGAGATTATTCGCCACGATCATGTCCAGATTTTTGCTTTTCAGCTTTTTCCTGGAATTTTCCAGCATATTCTCGGTCTCCATGGAGAATCCGCATAAGAATTGTCCTTCTTTCTTATGCTCTCCCAAAAACTTCAGAATATCCCGGGTCCTTTCCATTTCCAGGGAGAGCTCCCCTCCCTTTTTCTTCACTTTCTCCCGGCTGACGGTTTTGGGCCGGTAATCTGCCACTGCCGCCGCTTTGATGATAATGTCCTGCTCTCCTGCCCGGCTGGTCACCTCCTGGAACATCTCCTCTGCCGTCACTACCGGAACAATCTGAACAAATTCCGGCGGGTCAATAGCGGCAGGTCCTGATACCAGAGTAACCTGAGCGCCTCGCAGCATAGCCATTTTTGCCAGAGCGTAACCCATTTTCCCCGAAGAGTGGTTGGTGATATACCGTACCGGGTCAATGGATTCCCGGGTCGGCCCCGCAGTGACCAGAATCTTCTTTCCCTCCAGATCTTTCGGGAAAGCGATCTCCTTTAAGATATACTGGAGGAGAAGCTCCGGTTCCGGCATTTTTCCCTGGCCGGTGTCTCCGCAGGCCAGATAGCCGGAGGCCGGGCTGATCACTTCACAGCCATAATGCTCCAGTGTTTTCAGATTATCCTGGACAATGGGATTCTCAAACATCTGGGTATTCATCGCCGGCGCAAAGATCTTTTTGCAGCGGCAGGCCATCACTGTGGTAGTCAGCATATCGTCGGCAATGCCATGGGCGATCTTCCCGATCACATTGGCCGATGCGGGCGCTACCATTACTACGTCTGCTTTTTTTGCCAGGGCCACATGCTCCACATTGTACTGAAAGTTCCGATCGAAGGTGTCGATCAGACACTTGTTTCCCGTCAGAGTCTCAAAGGTAATGGGATTGATAAAGTTCTCTGCGTTTTCTGTCATCAGCACATGTACGTCTGCATGGAGCTTTTTCAGGGCGCTGGCAAGGGAAGCGATCTTGTATGCGGCAATGCTTCCTGTCACTGCCAGCACAACAGTTTTACCTTTCAGCATAATTTTACCCCTTTTCCTTTTTGTGAACTGCCCTTACGGGCTGGTTCCATTTCCGTTCCATTATAGGGGATTCCTATGAAAAAAGCAATATTTCTGTTGACAAACTGGTAGTTTTGCACATATAATACTTTTAATAACTTTTTCACATGTATAAAATGCAGTGACAAGGAGGAGTACATGATCCCCGGATGTCCAGAGAAGAGACGGTTGGTGAAAGTCTTTGTGAAGGGATTATGGAAGGTAGCCTTCGAGCAGTGGACCGAACCATGATATACCAAGTATCATGCAGTAGACTCCAACGTAATTTCCACGTTACAGGAAAGCAGTATAGTTTCTTCTGTACTGGCTGAGTGCAGAGAGTGATTCTCTGAAATTAGGTGGTAACACGGATCCCTTCGCCCTAAGCTTTATGCTTAGGGTATTTTTATTACATGGAAAGTTCTGTTCCCTATGCAGTAAAATATTCCGTAAAATCCCACCGGGGCGAATAGGATAAATAGCAGAAGGCGTTCTTGAAAAAGAAACAGGAGGTATCTCATATGAAACAGATCACAGGAAACAAATTGTTCGTAAAAGCCTTGAAGGAAGAAGGCGTAGAAGTTCTCTTCGGCTATCCGGGAGCGACCACCATCGATATCAGCGATGAGCTGTATAAACAGAACAATATCGATATCGTCCTTCCCCGTCATGAGCAGGCTCTGGTCCATGAAGCGGACGCTTATGCAAGGACCACGGGAAAGGTGGGCGTATGTCTTGTTACCAGCGGTCCCGGAGCAACAAATGTAGTCACCGGTCTGGCTACCGCCAACTATGACAGCGTGCCTCTTGTATGCTTTACCGGACAGGTAGCCAGATACCTGATCGGAAACGACGCTTTCCAGGAAGTGGATATCGTAGGCATTACCAGAAGTATCACCAAATACGGGGTTACCGTAAGAAGACGGGAGGATCTGGGACGCATTATTAAGGAAGCCTTTTATATCGCCCGGACCGGACGGCCCGGACCGGTACTGGTGGATCTACCCAAAGACGTCATGGGGGAACTGGGAAGTCCGGAATATCCCAAGACCGTCAACATCCGAGGCTATAAACCGAACACCAGCGTTCATATCGGCCAGCTGAAAAAGGCTATCAAGGTTCTTGAAAAAGCAAAACGTCCCCTGTTCCTGGCAGGAGGCGGAGTAAACATTTCCAGAGCCGGAGAGATCTTTACCCAGGTAGTGGAAAAAACTCAGGTTCCTGTAGTAACTACTGTTATGGGCCGTGGCGCCATTCCCACCGATCACCCTCTGTTTGTGGGAAATCTGGGGATGCATGGAGCCTACGCCGCCAACATGGCGGTGAGCAACTGCGACGTACTGTTCTCCATCGGAACCAGATTTAACGACCGTATTACCGGAAAACTCCATGCCTTTGCCCCCGACGCCAAGATCATCCACATAGATATCGACACTGCTTCTATCTCCAGAAATATCCAGGTGGATATCCCCATCGTGGCCGACGCCAAAGAGGCGATCACCAAAATGGCGGAATATGTGACCGGGCAGAATACCCAGAAATGGCTGGAACAGATCCAGGGCTGGAAGGAAGCGCATCCTCTGACCATGAAGGACAGAAAGCTTATGAGTCCTCTGGATATCATAGGTGAGATCAATCGTCAGTTTGACGAAGCCATCCTTGTTACAGATGTCGGCCAGCATCAGATGCTGGTTGCCCAGTATGCGGAACTTACTCCCAAAAAACATCTGATCATGTCCGGCGGGCTGGGAACTATGGGATACGGGCTTCCGGGAGCCATCGGCGCCAAGATCGGAAATCCGGATGTTCCTGTGATCGCCATCTCCGGAGACGGAGGCATGCAGATGAATATCCAGGAAATGGCTACTGCAGTCCTGGAGGAGCTTCCTGTAATACTGTGTATCTTTAACAATGAATATCTGGGTATGGTGCGCCAGTGGCAGAAGCTGTTCTACGGCAAACGCTACTCCATGACAAACCTGAAGGCAGGCGCCCTCTCCCGCCGCACAAACGGGGAAGAATTTCCATCCGAATATGTTCCTGATTTTGTGAAGCTGGCGGAAAGCTATGGAGCCAAAGGTATCCGGGTAATGAACAGGGAAGAGATCGCCCCGGCCTTTGAAGAAGCGAAAAAGAACACCAAGGCGCCTACCATCATTGAATTTATCATCGACCCGGAGGAAATGGTATATCCTATGATCAAACCGGGCGGAACCTTAGAAGATATGATCATGGATTGTTAGGAGGACAGGAAAATGGAAAAAGGAATGAAAAAAAGATGGATCTCTTTATATGTAGAAAATCAGGTAGGCGTGCTGTCCAAGATTTCCGGGCTTTTTGCCGGAAAAAGCTATAACCTGGACAGTCTGACAGTAGGCACCACAGAAGATCCTACCGTCTCCCGTATGACCATCGCCACTGTCAGCGACGACGAGACCTTTGAGCAGATCAAGAAGCAGCTGAACCGTATGGTGGAAGTGATCAAAGTCATTGATTTTACCGACATCTTTATCCGTATGAAAGAGATCCTGTATATTAAGGTAAAGAAATGCACTCCTGCAGATAAGGTGGAACTTTTCCAGATCGCAGAAACCTTTAAGGCCAGAGTCATCGATTACGGGAAGGACAGTCTTCTTCTGGAATTTGTCCAGACCGCTACGAAAAACGATGCGGTTATCAAACTGATCAAAGAAGAATTTAAAACCATAGAAGTTGTAAGAGGAGGAAGCGTAGGCATTGAATCCATCAGTATGATGGAACGCTGATAAATCTGTAAAAGCGGAAATCCCCCGGATAAAGGCTGGATTCTTTATCCGGGGGATTTCCCTCTTTTTATTTTGCAGGACACTCAGGATACCAGTACGTTTCCATGGCTTGGAAAGCATGACCTTTCATCCGGTCTCCTGGTATCTTCTTATTTAATAGCGCCCTCTACCATGCCATGCATGATCTGTTTCTGTGCAAACAGGAAGATAATGATCATAGGTACAATAGCCAGCAGCGCCGCCGACAGGATCAGATCCCACTGCTTTACATAGGATCCTACAAATGCCTGTACTGCAACAGGCAGGGTTTTTACCCTACCGTTCTGGCCCAGCATCAGCGATGGCAGAAGATAATCGTTCCAGATCCACATACCGTTCAGAATTGTAACGGTAGTGATGACAGGTTTCAGCAGAGGAAAAATCACCCGGAAGAAAATCCCTTCCGGAGAGCACCCGTCGATATTCGCCGCCTCTTCCAGTTCATAAGGAATATTCTTAATAAAACCGGTGAGGATAAATACGGTCATTGCTCCGCCGAAACCGCAGTATGCAAATACGATTCCCGGTATGGACTGGAGCATGGAAACTCCGATAAATTCTCCCACATCACGGAAAGTAGAGATCAGCGGCAGCATGACTACCTGGAAAGGAATGATCATGGAAGCGATAAATGTCATATAGATCGCCGTAGACCATTTTGTCTTATTCCTGCAGATCACCCAGGCTGCCATACTTCCGAACAACGCCAGAAGGATCAGTGAGATCACCGTAATAGCCAGCGAGGTTCCAAAAGCATACCAGAAATTAAAGTTTGAGTTATTGATCACATTCGACAGGTTTGTGATCCACTGGGTAACATTCACGCCGGTAAAAGAAACCGGGCTTGCCACAATATCATTAGCATTTTTGAAGGAATTCATCAATACCAGATAGAAGGGGAACAGGGTGTAGACTGCAACAATAACCGCAACTACTGTAACAACGACAGAAATCACATTTTTCTTCTTCATTACATCTCAACCTCCTTCTTATTGGATATACGCACCTGTACCAGAGACACGACTGCGAGAATGATAAAGAAGAACACGGCCTTTGCCTGTCCCATCGCATAGTTATCTTTGGAAATAGCGGTATTATAAATATTCAAAGCCAGCATCTGGGTACCGTTTGTCAGGTAGCTTCCCATAAAATCTGCTACAGAACCGGATCCATTTGTCAGAGCCATATTTACGTCAAACTGCTTAAAGGCAGAGGTCAGTGTCAGGAATGTACAGATCGTGATGGTAGAAGCGATCATAGGGATCTTGATCTTAAACAGGGTTTCGATCCGGTTAGCTCCATCGATCTGGGAAGCCTCCAGCACATCTTTCGGCACCTGGGTAAGGCCGGTGATATAGATCAGCATAATGTAACCTGCATACTGCCAGATATAGACTACAATAATACCGGCGAAAGCAGTACTTGTGGTAGACAGGATAGACGCCTGGTTTCCGGATATCTTCTCTGTGATCTCTGTTAGAACGTTGTTAAATACGAACTGCCAGATATAACCCAGAACGATACCGCCGATCAGATTCGGAAGGAAATAGGAAGCTCTGAAAAATCCCAGTCCTTTCAAATTTGAGGTACATAAAAGCGCCAGGAGAAAGCCGACAACATTCACCAACACCATATTAAATACCACAAAGAGAATGGTGATCAATATAGACCAGATAAAAGCAGGTTCCTTAAACATAGAAGTGTAGTTTTCCAGTCCCAGAAAATTATTAAACCGAATGCCGTTCCAGTCAGTAAGGGAATAAAAAACTCCCAAGACCAGCGGAATAATAACCGTTACAGCAAACGTAAACAGAAGCGGGAATAAAAATAATATGTTAATAATCTTTCTGTGATGTTTCACAGTAGGGAACAGATAAGCTCCGATAATAATACCTATAGCCCCGATAATCAACATGGTTCCCCTAAAAGTCAGGGGGCTTCCCATGAAATCAAGAACCAATGCGCCCACCAGTAGGCAGCCGCCGGCGATGAGAAGAATCAGGGATAAAACTTTCCTGCCTGCAGTGCTTTGTCCACTCATGCACTACTCCTCCTTTCTCAGATCAGAATATATAGAAAAACAGGCAGCGGCTGAAAACCGCCACCCGTTTTTCTCTTATCTGATAGAATTTAATGTTTCATCTGTCAGCCTGCATACGCACTCTGAAGTACCTGCTGCATAGTGGATACAAATCCGTCTACATCCAGATTTCCTGCTGCAAAATCGCCGAATACCTGTCCCGTGTAGTTCTGTGCAAGACCTTCTTTCATATACAGCCAGTGCCATGCGGAAGTTTTTCCTGCTGCCTGCCAATCTGTAAGGGTCTGTGCAAATGGATCACTTGCCACATATTCGCAGGATTTGAATGGGCTGATAAATCCTGCCTCTTCAACCAGGATCTGCTGAGCGGTAGATTCAGAGCACCACTGGAGGAAATCAAGAGCAGCGTCTACATTTTCGCTCTCGCTGTAGATAGACCACCAGGATGGAGCGTTTGTAAGGATCGTATCGATCCCTTCTTCAAAAGTATAGGGGATCATGCCAACCTCAAAGTTTCCTGCCGCTTCATAGGCCTCTGCGTCGGTAGAAGTCATAGTAGCGCCGATCCAGGAGCCCTGGGTAACAAAGGCGTATTTGCCGGAGGCAAAATTCAGGATCTGCTGATCGTATGTACCGGATACCAGAAGTGAAGGATCGGAATACTCATTGAAAAGCTGGATCATCTCGGCAAAGTCTGTCATACGGTCTGTATCAATCTGTCCGCCGTCGCTGAGCAGATCAATGTATGTAGTGTCGTCACGGTCCAGACCTGCGTCCAGATAGTTTGCAAAAATATGGTTTCCTGTAGACCAGTACAGAGAAGCCACCTCCGCACAGTAGCCCACGACTGCGGTAAGTCCCAGCTCATCCTTCTTGGAATCCAGTGTTTCAAAAGCCTGTCTCAGAGAATCCGGTCCTGTGATAGAAGCCGGATCGATGCCTGCCTGATCCAGAATATTTTTGTTATAGCTCAAGCCGATAGCTTCTACTGTGTAGGGGAATCCGATGGTTCCGTACTCTTCATCCACATAAGCCTGATCTGTGTCGGAAACCCAGGCCTGATCGCTCATATCCACCAGCATGCCTTCCCAGTTTTCAAAATCCGGGATTGCTCCGTTTACGAAGATATCCGGCATATTTCCGCCCTGATAGTAGCCTTTCAAAGTTCCCTGGATGTCGACGCCGCCGCCCATAGATTCGATCTCTACCGTAACGCCGGTTTCTTCCTTATACATCTCGGCCAGTTTTTTAAGCTGTGCGTCTACCTCGATCTTTCCGTTTACCAGACGAAGTGTGGATCCTCCGCCGGATGCTCCGGAATCTGAGCTTCCGGAATCGCCGCTTCCGCTGTCAGAGCCGCCTCCGCCGCAGGCTCCCAGTGACAGTACCATAGTTCCTGTCAGTAAAAGTGCTAATAATTTTTTCATACCTTTCCCTTCCTTTCTTTATACTTATTTGTTTTATCAAATGGACCAAACCATGGCTTCCCAGGGTTTCATCTCCATTTTTCTTGTCAGTGTCTGGTTTTCATAATTTCCGATCAGCCTTTCCTCTTTCTTCCAGGAAACAGATCCCGGTATCTCGAAAGGCGTTTCTTTCTCAGACACATTGCATATCACAAGGAGCTTCTGCTCCCTATATTCTCTGGTATAAGCAAACACATAAGGGTCTTCCGGCGCCAAAAGCTGATAATTTCCATATACGATCACCTCTGACCATTCACTGAATCTGCGCAATGCGATCAATTTCCGATAGTAATGGAATACGGAATCCGGATCCGCCATTTCTTTTTCTGCGTTGATCTCCGTATAGTTGGGATTTACCATGATCCAGGGGGTTCCCCGGGTAAATCCTGCATTCTCCGTATCATTCCACTGCATAGGGGTACGGGCGTTGTCTCTGCTCTTATAGGCAATGCACTCCAGCAATTCTTCAGGCTGGCGAAGTCCCGCCTCCGTAAGCTCATGATAAGCGTTGATGCTTTCCAGATCCCGGTAATTTTCAATAGGACCAAAAGGACAATTGGTCATTCCCAGCTCTTCTCCCTGATATACGTAAGGGGTTCCCTGCATCATGTGCAGGATCGTCCCGATACATTTCGCAGACTGCGGAGAATCATCTCCCAGGCGGGAAACGATCCTTGGCTGGTCATGGTTGCAGAAGTACAGTGAATTCCATGCAACGCCTTCCAGCTCCTTCTCCCACTTGGTCAGGTTTTCCTTAAGCTCCGGCAAGGAAATTCTTTTCCTGCACCATTTATCCGCAGGTCCGGCATCCAGCGAAGTATGCTCAAACTGAAACACCATATTCAGTTCCGTGTTTTCCGCATTGGCATATTTTTTGGCTTCTTCGATCGTCACACCTGCACATTCTCCCACGGTCATCAGATCGTATCTGGATAATACCCTCTGATTCATTTCCTGAAGATATTCGTGTACATGAGGGCCGTTGCAGGTACCGTACATACAGTTCCCATATAAGCCGCCGTCTGTAGGTACATCAGGGAGTCCCTCTTTTTTTGAGATCATTGAAATAACGTCCATCCGGAATCCATCGATTCCTTTTTTACACCACCAGTCCATCATGGAAAATACTTCATCCCGGACTTCAGGATTTTCCCAGTTCAGATCCGGCTGTTTCTTTGAAAAGCAATGGAGATAATACATCTGGGTCTCTTCATCCCATTGCCAGGCAGATCCTGAAAAAGAGCTTCCCCAGTTGTTGGGTTCATGACCATCTACCGCTTCTCTCCAGATATAATAATCTCTTTTTGGATTCTCTCTGGAAGAACGGCTCTCTATAAACCATGGATGCTCATCCGAAGTATGATTCACAACCAGATCCATTACGATCCGGATTCCCCGGGCATGAGCGGCCTCGAGAAATTCATCAAAATCTTTCATTGTGCCAAATTCCGTCATGATATCCTGGTAATCAGAAATATCATAACCGTTGTCATCATTCGGAGATTTGTATACCGGACTGAGCCAGATCACATTAATACCCAGTTCCTTTAGATAATCCAGCTTGGAGCGGATACCTTTCAGATCGCCGATCCCATCTCCATTACTGTCACAAAAGGAACGGGGATAAATCTGATAAACAACGCTCTCCTTCCACCACGTCTTCGTCATACAGATAGCCCTCCTCTTTGTTTGGTTTAGCGCTAAATCTTATAAGATTTTATACCAGATTTCTATGTGCGTCAATATTATTTTGTATTTTTCATATATTTCACATGTTTTTTTAGGTTTTTTTGTATGTTTTGTACATCACCTTGATAATTTTGTTTTTTTTGCCAGATTGATTTTTCCTTTTCCTCCGTTATAATAAAGGAATGATAAATTTAGGAATCATTTTCAGTAGGTTTATCTTTAATTTTTATTAAACCTAATAGGTATTCTTTTGGAAAGTTGGTGAAAAGACAAATGAGCGAAGTGCGTTTAAAAGATATTGCAGAAAAAGCCGGAGTAAGTATCATGACTGTATCAAATGTAATCAACGGAAAACATGACCGCGTTTCTGCTAAGACCATCGCTAAGATCAATGCCCTTATAGAAGAGTATGGCTATGTACCAAATTTAAGCGCCCGTTCTCTGACAAATAAGGTTTCAAATATCATCGGGATCATCATTGCTCCTTTTCAAAACGGCGAGGAGTATAATCATCTGGAAAACCCATATATCGGCACACTGTTTGGAACTATTGAAAAAGAGCTGCGTAAGAACGGATATTTTACCATGCTCCGCTCTATCACAGAAAAATCGGATATTCTGTCTCTGATCAAGAACTGGAATGTAGACGGGATTATTTTTCTTTACCCGGAAAAGCCGGAATTTATTCAGTCTTTCATGAATATTGCCAAATGTCCTATTGCAATTTTTGATGCAGATCTGCGGATACCGGATCTGATCAATGTATCCTCTGACGACTGGCATGGCCTTTATCTCTCTACAAGATATATGATCAGCCACGGACATTCCCATATCGCTTTTGTGGCAGACTATAAAACCAATCCATTGCTCACCAGCCGTTTCCGGGGCTATCTCTCTGCCCTGGAAGAATGCGGCATCCCCTTCCGCAGGGAATATGTCTTTCCCTGCCCTCCCACTTACGAAGGAGGTGTGGAGGCCGGCAAAGAGATCGCCCTTTCCAGAAATGAAATAACGGCAGCGGTAACCACTGCCGATATCTGCGCCATAGGCGTTATGGAAGGAGCCAGAATGGGAGGCTACCGGGTGCCGGTAGACCTGTCGGTGATCGGCTATGACAATCTTCCCCTGTGTAATTATACAACCCCCAAGCTCACCTCCATTTCCCAAGATCTGACCAGAAAAGCCCTTCAATGCACCTGGCTTTTACTGGAAAAAATTAAGACAGGGACTACAAAGACCCCTTCAAAGATCATTATGGGCGTGGAGCTTATAGAACGCCAGTCTGTGATCTCTCTTTATTAAAAGGCTGCTGAGTTTCCCATCCTGCCTGCAAGGCAGCGCTCAGCGCAGCTTTACTTTGATCACTACAGGAAGAGAACTTCCTGGGTATTCTGAGAAAAGATGCAGTCCGTTCTTGTCCCTCTCCCATTTTACCTCTTTATCCCATCCCAGGATCGTGACTTTATCAATAATCCCGTGGAAAATAGCCGCCGCAGGATTTTCCGATAGGGCCAGAGATTTTACCGTCAGCTTCTCTTTTTTTTCATAGTTCAGCGCAAAAACGTAGATGCTGTCGCCATTTACAGTGAAACGGAAATCCTGGGATGTGTAATCCGGCCCTTTTCCCTCCATAAAGCTTCCTTCGGTTTCCTCCGTAGGTCCCTCTGAAGAGATTTTCCATGGACGGCTTCCGTAAACTGCTTCCCCGTTTATTCTCATCCATCCTCCGATCTGGCTGAGCAATTCCCTGTCTTTCTCCGGAATACTTCCGTCTCCCTTCGGTCCGATATTCAAAAGCAGATTGCCGTTTTTACTGATAATATCGGCAAAAGTACACAGGATCTCTCTTGCTGTTTTATATTCCAGATCGTCGGTATAGCACCAGGAGTTTCTTGCAACCGCTGTGTCGGTCTGCCATACATAGGGTTTTGCCTGAGCCAGTTTTCCCCGTTCAATATCCAAAATAGCGCTGCCAAACATACAGGCGTCATGTTTATAGCTCACCGCAGCCGGCTTTCCCCATTCTGCGCCTCTGTTATAGTAATAAGCCATAAATTTTTTTAAATAAGGACGGAAGGCTTCATGCTGGATCCACCAGTCAAAATAAACCATTTCCGGCTGATAGGAGTCTACTAATTCACAGGTTCGCAAAAGCCAGTCCTCCAGGTATTCCCGGCTGGGCGCCGGCTGGCTGAACAGATCCTGGTGATCCCGCTCCGGCATAGCAGGCCAGTAAAAATCTCCTTTTTTCAGCGGCTCTCTGATATCGCTGGGGAATTCCTTACCATGGGACATAAAAAACCAATGCTCTGCCCTATGGGACGACGTACAGAAATGTATTCCCTTTCTTTCCACGGCAGATTTCAATTCTCCCAGAATATCTCTTTTTGGCCCCATGTCCCAGGCGTTATACCGGGACAACCGGCTTCTGTACATCTGAAAGCCGTCATGGTGTTCCGCTACCGGGCACACATAGGCTGCCCCTGCCTCCTGAAACAGCTCTGCCCATTCTTCCGGACGGAATTTTTCCGCTTTAAAAAGAGGGATAAAGTCCTTATATCCAAATTCCCTGTGATCGCCGTATATCTTTTGATGATGTTCCCATTCCTTGGAACCTTTCATATACATATTTCTCGAATACCACTCACAGCTAAAAGCCGGGATACTGTACAGCCCCCAGTGAATAAAGATCCCCAATTTGGCCTTGGGAAACCAGGCCGGAACCTGGAAATCCACCAGGGAGCCCCAGTTATCCTGAAAAGGTCCTCTCTCTATTACTTCTTCGATTTTTCTGATATCTTCTGTCATCTGTTTTTCCTCCCCTTGTTTTTTCTGAAACAAAGCAAAATATTCAAAGCTCTGATATCATTATAACCTGTCTAAAAAAATTTTTCGATATAAATTTCTAATCTTTCAAAAGCCAAAAAAATATTAGATTATATGGGACTGTTCCTGGCGGATAAGGCTTTCCAAAGCAGATCACAGCAGTTCCGTGATCTGCTTTTTCAGATAGCGGCCCACCACATTGGAAAAACCAGACAGATCCCGGATATAGGCGAAGTCCTTCCCGAAAATCTTCTTCTCTGCAGCCAGGTCCTCTTCTTCCCCGGCAAAGACACCCAGCACAGCGATCTTCCGGTTTCTCAGCTTTCGCACCTCCCCTGCAGTATCCCGGAGGGCAAAATCCAGACAGTAGGGTTCTTTCTCCGACTTTTTTGCCCCGGGAAGGGTATAGCCGGGATTCTGGCTTCCCGCCATAATGTCGTTGGGCCTGCCGTCGCTTAAAAGGATCAGGATCTTATTCTCTTCCCTTCTCTGGACCAGTCCTGCAGCGGCGGCCTTTACCGCCAGACCGTCCCGGTTGTTGGCGGAGCCGTAAAACTCAAAGATCCGCTGATCCAGCTCCCGGTCCTCGTCAAAGTCCCGGAAAAGAGTCAGGACTGTATAAGCCCCCAGGGTACAGAACCCGGCGACCTGATGGGGAATCCCCGCAATACTGAGAGCGGCGCTTAAAATGTATCCCTGAAGAGCCACCTGGCTCTGCCGTCCCTGCTGGGAGCCGCTGGCGTCGATCAGGATCTCCACGGCAAAGTCCGTATCTTCTCTCCGGATCTCTCTGGAAAACAGCTTCCGGTTCCGGGTTCTGCCCAGATTCCACAGCTTATTTACCTGGATCCGTCCGTATTCGCTGGAAAGGATCTCCTTTTCCGATCTGGTAAGGAGAGCCCGCTTCAGCGTATTGGCCAGGGTCTGGATATTCTGCCTGGCGATCAGTCTGGTGCTCTCCAGCATTCGGAGATTCTCTCCCCTTACCTTTTTCACATACTCGCCTCTTGCGCCTTCTTTTCCATATCCGTGGAGGATCCCCCTGGTGATATGGAGCCGGCAGTCCTTGTGTGTTCCTGTACAGATCTGCTGCTGAAGCTCCCGCAGAGCTCTGGCGGGGATACAGCTTTCCCCATAGCTGCGGATAATATATTCCTCCATCTTATCCGAAGACTCTCTGTCCAGAAAGATCATGGAGGATCTGGGCTTTTCCCGCCTTCCATTATCCTGGGGATCCACATGGCCGCTGAAAATATTCACCGGGGCTTCTTCCTCTGCTTCTCTTTCTTCTTCCTGAGCTTTTTCTTTATCTGTATATTCCTTCCTGTCCTGATCTGAGCTTTTCACTTCCCGGTCCAGACCTTTAAAATTCTCTGCCAACCTGTTTTCATAGGCTTCCCAGTAAATATCCTCCAGACATCGGCAGATATCCTCCACAGAATCGGTATCTTCTATGGCAGTGATCCTCTCCAGGATCTGTTCCGGCCGCTCCTGAAATTTTTCTCCATAAAGGATTTTCCGCAGATAACATTGTTCCAGATACCCCCAGTCTGTATGCGTAAGGCGGAGACTGTCCTTTTCCAGGGTCTCCCGAAAAGCTGCCTTTCTCAGATTTTCCACACCCGGACGCTCTCTTACCGCCTTTTTCCACACAGCGCTGTCAATACAGAGGCGTCCCAGGGCTTCCAGCACCGAAGGGATCATTCCCTGATAGACCTTTTCTGCAAAAAATGTCCGGTACTTCCCGGTATCATAATATTTCCGGAAAATTCCCTGGGATACCGCCTCATAGAGAGGGATATAAGGAGATTTTTCCCAGGCTCTTACATCTGCCGGCATATCCAGTCCGTAATCTCCGCTTACCGCCCAGAGCAGGTTCTCCACCCGGCCCTGGATGTCCGCCGTCCTGTTCTCTCCTGTTTTTCTTTCATTCATCAAACACATCGCCCCTGTCCCACGCTTCAGGTATCCTGGTCATGACCAGATCCCCGATCAGCTCTCTCTCAAAGGTGTCAAAGGTTTTATTGGTGATCCCCATATCAATGGCTTCCAGAGGCGTCAGACCTCCCTGCACCAGACGAAGAGCCCCGATCAGCCCCCGCATGTCCACCGCCTTTGTGGAAATCTCCCCGTTCTGGGCTTTCAGCTGAAGATCCAGGAAAAGCCCTGCAAACTGCTCCCTGGCCTCCCTGCGGATCCCCGGGAAGAGATTTTCCAGGATCTGGTACATCCGCTCCATTGTAAGGGACGGCATATGGATCACCATAAACCTGGATACCAGGGCCTCGTTTAATTCCTTGGTTCCCGCATAGCCGTAATTCATAGTCGCAATAAATCTGGCGGCAGGGTGAAGGGAAATCCGGTCATATCCGGGCACGTCCAGGGTCCTGCGGAAATCCAGTACCTGATGGAGTACGGAAACAGCATCGCTTTTCGCCATATTGATCTCGTCCAGGATCCCGAAGCCGCCCCATCTGGCGCACTGATAAATGGGTCCTTCCCGGAGCCTTACCTCATTATCCACAAAAGTATCGGTCCCGATCAGACTGCTGCTGTCTGTATTTACATGAAAAGAAATATCATAAATGGGTCTTCCGAAGATCCAGGCCAGATTCTCTGCCAACACATTTTTTCCTGTAGCCTTATCCCCGCAGAGCAGGAGATTCTCTCCTTCCAGAAGGGCCGTCACCGCCCGGTTTAAGATCTCTGTTCCGTAAAAGGCCATGGAGGGCCTGGTGACTCTGGACTTTGCCTGTCCCTCTACCGGATAGGTATTCTTAAATTCTTCCACTCTTTTTTGTAAGCTTTCTCTTAATTCCATGATCCGCCTCCTCTTTCTACTGCATATATAATCTTTAAATGATTCTATGGTCAGTATACCAGAAAAGGCGTCCAAAAACTGTCCCAAAACAGCTTCTGACGCCTTTTTCCCCATTATACATGGGCTTTCCACATACATTCTGTAATTTTCATCTCTGTAAAAACAGCCTCAAAAGAAGAATTTTCCGGACTGCAGGCATAGACCCCAAAGGAAATCTCTCCGGCCCCTTCTTCCAGATGGCAGATCCGCATCTGCTTAAAATCCACGCCATCGCCGGAACATTCTACACAGTAGTCAGACTCTCTTCTGCTCAGACGGTACCACATAGTCTTTATGGAAGCGTCAATATCTGTGGTTGCCCAGTCTGAATAACCATGATTGGTCACCACGCTGCCCAGTCTCTGATATTCTTCGTTTTCATATTCCACAGAAGCCTTCAGCCAGTTTTCACTGTTCTGGTACAGCACCACCCCGCACTGGTCAAAACGATGTTTGCTGGGAAATCGAGTTTTTACTATAAAGGAAAAATATTTTTCACTGGTCTTCATCTGAAGCACCGGGGCATTGTCATTCTGAAATCCATAATAAGTCCTCTGCCAAAGGTCGGTTCCCGGCTCTGTAGTGATCCGTATCTCACCCTCCTTTATCTCATAGTTTTTCGGTTCTCTTGTCCAGATCAGGTTTTCTTTTTTAAATTCCAAAGTTCTCTCTCCTTTCATTCCGGGCTTTCTGCAGCCTGTCCGTTCTGTCTTTTATTAGTCTTTGTATTCTTCTATATTTTTGTTTTTTATAAACTTCTGTTCTTTTTATACTGTGCTTCCTGTTCCTTCCAGTAAATACGGTCTTTCTCCGTAATCGGCCGGATCACCCTGCAGGGATTTCCTGCCGCCACTACCCCGGAAGGGATATCTTTTGTCACCACAGAGCCGGAGCCGATAACCACATTGTCTCCAATGGTCACTCCCGGGTTGATCACTGTATTTCCTCCTACCCACACGCTGCTGCCGATCCGGATCTTCCTGCCATACTCCAGCTGGGTGTTTCGGATCTGGGCGTCGATAGGGTGGCCGGCCGTATAGACGCAGACCCTTGGACCAAAAAATACATAATCTCCAATATTAATCTCGCAGACATCGATCATAATACAGTCATAATTGGCATAAAAATTTTCCCCGACCGATATGTGGCAGCCATAGTCGCAGCGGAACGGAGGTTCGATCCAGAAATTTTCTCCTGTGTTTTTAAAAAGCTCCCGGAAATACCTCTGGATCTGCTCCCTGTCCTCACTGGAAGCTGTTGAGGCTGTGTTGATCAGCCGGGTAAGCCGTCTTGCTTTCTGATTGTCTGCTCCCAGCTCCGGGTCATTGGCAATATACAACTGCTCTGCTAACATTAACTCTTTCTCTGTCATAGTCTTGTCCTCCATTTTTCTTCTACTGCTCTTTCAAACATTCCGGCAAAATAGTATTCCGTGATATCCGGTACCCATACAAATTCCGGAAGATACGCTTCCGGCACTGTCCTGGCGCAGTATTCCCGGACTTTCTCTATATGCGACGCCTCTACCAGGTCGCCTGTAAAGACCAGAATCCGGGGATTTAAAAGAGGGATCACCGAAGCGGCTCCCTTAGACAGAAAGGACAGATAGGATCCCGGAGCAAGACGTTCCACCTGTTCTTCCCTTGAAATCCCATAGGGCAGAAACCCTACCATACCGGCAAACTGATTCCATCCTTTGATCACCTTTCCTTCCACTACGGTTCCCATACCCGGCAGCACATGGCCGGGATAATTCAGGATGGTTACCGTGTCCTCCCTGGAACATTCTTTCAGATAATAGCCATAGACTTTATAGTGCATATCATTCTCCAGATGCATCGGGAGCTGAAATTTACTCTCCAGGATCTCCACCACAGGTACATGATCAAACTCCGGAAGATCACAGTGCCGGATCCAGCCTTTTTCTGCTACACTGGGGGTCCCCACGGCCACCGCTCTCAGATTCGGGAATCTTCTTTTCAGCTCCCCCACCTTATCTTCCATGTCCTGGCAGGTGATCTTTTCCAGATAATCTCTTCCCTGATCCAGTATCTCGCCGGTTGCTGTCAGAACTCTCCAGAAAATACTCCTTCTTCCCCGGATCAGTTCAAAACCAATACAAAGGAAACTTTCATAATCCCGGTTCAGCACATAGGCAACTGAAGCTCTCCCTACTTCCCCGGATCTTATCTTCTCTCCCGAAACCTGACCTTCCTGTTCCAGTTCATTGAGGATCGTATTGCAGGTAGCCGGACTGAGACCTGTGATCCTGGCAGCTTCCTGCTTTGTATGAGGAAGTCCGTCTCTTAAGATTTCCCAGATCCTTCTCTGATTTTCTTTCTTGATCTCTGCGGTATTTTTCACCTTCTCCCTCCCTTCTCTTTTCTTCTGATTTTTCACATTTATTTTTATAATTATTATAACTATTATAATAATTAAGTCAAGAACCTTTTCCGTTTATTCAAAACTTCTTCACAATTCTTTTGAAATTTTAACACAGTTTTTTCACAAATCCAGGGTATAGTAATAATCAAACAAAGGCAGTTACCTTTTTCATATAGATAGACTTTTTTCTTTTTCATATGCCAGGGAGAAATCCCTGGCCCTCCTTTTTATATACACTTTTTATTTCTTAACGCAGCAACTCAAACGGCGACGTCTGGGTTTCCCATATAACAAAAACTGCGCCGAGAGAAAATCGGCTGGATCTTACCACAGGATCCTGCCCTTTCCCCGACGCAGTTTTCTTATGTTCGATTTCTGATCTTATTCGGATCTGTTCGGATTATCTTTTGTATATCTAATCGTTATGCTGTGCGGCTTTTCAGCTCGGCAATTTCTTTTTTCATTATCGCCATGTCGTCAATAAGGAAATTGACTTTAATCTGATATGCCAGCTGGACATCTGTAACCTTATTGTTTTCATCGAGCTTGTTTACTAAATTACAGTAGTTTTCCGCCAATAACGTAATGTTTTTATCTGTAACGTTCTCTATGTGCAGTTTAACCTCATTCAGTTCTTTTTGGGTATCTGCAGTGATCTTTTGTATCGCCGACACTTTTTCTTCCAGGCCTGTTACTTTTCCTTCTATACCTGAGGTTCTGTCTTCCAGACCTGATATTCTGTTTTCCAGGCCTGACATCTTGTCTTCCATTCCTGTCATTCTGTTTTCCAGGCCTGTTAATTTCTGCGTAACAGGTTCCAGCTTCTTATCCAGCATGTCTGCGATTGCTGTCAATAATTCGCCCTCTGCCATAAGCTCCTCCTTTCCTGTTTATTTATGAAGCAGCCGGGCTTACCTGTTCCGGTCAAAGGCCCGGCCATTTCATCTATATATAGTCTAGCACAATTATCGGCAGGGGTAAAGATTTTTTACTCTTGTTTCAGGAGCGCCCTCATATCCTCTTCCGGGGTAGTCACAGGCCCAATCTGATAATTTTCCACCAGATAGTTCAGAATATCCGGAGAAAGGAACGCCGGAAGGGTTGGACCCAGACGGATATTTTTAATCCCGAGATGAAGAAGGGTCAGCAGGATACAGACCGCTTTCTGTTCATACCAGGACAGTACAAAGGACAGCGGAAGTTCATTGACTGAACAGCCAAATGCCTGGGACAGAGCCACGGCAACCTGGATGGCGCCGTAGGCGTCATTACACTGTCCCATATCGATCAGCCGCGGGATGCCGTCAATATCTCCCAGATCCAGATCGTTAAACCGGTATTTCCCGCAGGCCAGTGTTAATACCACCGTATCCGCCGGCGTCTGTTTTACAAAGTCCGTGTAATAATTTCTTCCCGGCCTGGCCCCGTCGCAGCCGGCTACCAGGAAAAAGTGGCGGAGCTTCCCGGCCTTTACTGCGTTTACAATGGCTCCCGCCTGGGAAAGGAGGGCATTGTGTCCAAAGCCTGTGGTAACCTCTTTGCCTCCGTTTATGCCTGTAAATTCTCTGTCTTCCGGAAATCCCCCAAGTTCCAGGGCTTTTTGGATCACCGGCGTAAAGTCTTTATCCTCGCCTATATGAACGGTTCCCGGAAATCCTACCATTTCTGTGGTAAACACCCGGTCACGGTAACTGTCTTTTGGAGGCATGAGGCAGTTGGTGGTAAAAAGAATCGCTCCGGGAAGATTGTCAAACTCTTTTTTCTGGTTCTGCCATGCGGTGCCGAAATTTCCTTTCAGATGGGCGTACTTTTTAAGCTCCGGATAACCGTGGGCGGGAAGCATTTCTCCATGGGTATAGATATGGATCCCTTTATCCTTTGTCTGCTCCAGAAGCAGCTTCAGATCTTTCAGATCATGTCCTGTCACGACAATGAACGGGCCTTTCTCCACTTTCATGGATACTTTGGCAGGCGCAGGGTTTCCATAAGATTCCGTGTTTGCCTGATCCAGCAGCGCCATACATTTCAGATTGATCTCGCCAACCTTCAGAACTACCGGAAGAAGCTTTTCCGCAGTATCTTCATAGCCCATTCTGAACAACGCCTCGCAGAAAAACTCATCTACTTCCCGGTCCCGGTATCCCAGGACTCTTGCATGGTAGGCGTATGCGGCCATTCCCCGGATTCCGAAAAGGATCAGAGATTTCAGGGAGCGGATATTTTCCGGGGCTTCCCAGATCTCTTTCATAGCAAAGTCATCGTTCTGTCCACAGGGCGCCCCGCAGCTGCTGCACTGAGGCGTCAGTCTTTCTTTTTCTTTTCTTACTGTCGCAATCTGTCTTTTGATCGCCTCATCATCAAAGCTTACGTTTGTCACTGTGGTAAACAGGCCTTCGATCAGTACCTTATAGGTATTGTCATCAGGTTCTGTATCTCCTCTGGCGGCTCTGGCCAGTCCCACTAAAGCTCCTGTCAGCTCATCCTGGAGAGCGGCTGTCTCTGATTTTTTACCGCAGACTCCGGCATTTCCTGTACAGGCAGCGCAGCCTGCCGTCTGTTCACACTGAAAGCAAAACATTTTATTTTCCATCTGTTTTTCTCCTTTTCCTATTGGTCTATGATATTTCCGTCAGTAGAAATCACCGTTACATTCCAGGGGATAAATTTTCCGCTGTTCTTTAAAGCTGTCTTTACCGCATGCTCCAATCCCCCGCAGCATGGAACTTCCATCCTGGCGATCCTTACACTTTTCATTTCATTATTCCGGATTATTTCTGTAAGCTTCCGGGAATACTCCACACTGTCCAGCTTCGGACACCCGATCAGAGTTATATGGTCTTTCATAAAATGCTCATGGAAGGCTCCATAGGCATAGGCTGTACAGTCTGCTGCGATGAGCAGCTTCGCCCCCTGGAAATATGGCGCATTTACCGGCGCCAGCCTGATCTGGACCGGCCACTGTCTGAGCTGGGAAGCCTCAGGAACAGCTCCTGCTTCCGGAGCTTTCGCTTCTGCTTTACCAGCAATGGACCTGGCCCGGCTTCCGGGGCACCCTGTGGGAGTCTCTATACCCTGACTCCGGATCTTCTGTTTATTTTCCATAACCGCCTTCTCATCATAGGGGGCTGCCTCTCTTTCTTCAAAAGAAATGGCCCCGGCGGGACAGGCCGGCAGACAGTCTCCCAGACCGTCGCAGTAATCCTCCCGGAGAAGTTTCGCCTTTCCCTCTATCATGCCGATAGCGCCTTCATGACAGGCGTCGGCACAAAGTCCGCAGCCGTTACATTTTTCCTCGTCTATACAAATGATCCTTCTCTTCATACTGTCTTCTTCCTCCCTTCACACAGTTCAGACAGCGTTGATTTGTATCTCCCTTGACTTTACGGCCTTATTATAGTATTTTAATTGCAACATGTATGTTTGTTTTCAAACAAGGAGATGATTTTTTGAAAAAATATTTATTTATACTGAAGAACTGTCCTTTTTTCTCGGGAATGTCAGAAGAAGAGATTCTTTCTATCCTGAACTGTATAGACGCAAAAATACTCTGCAAAGAAGCCAATGAATCTATATTACGTGCCGGAGACAGCACCAGGGCCATGGGCCTTGTACTGAAAGGTTCTGTTCTGGTGGTACAGGAAGATCTGTGGGGACACCGAAATATCATGTCTAAGATAGAAGAAGGTGATTTTTTCGCAGAACCTTACGCCGCCACTCCCGGCTCTGTTCTGAACATCAACGTGATCGCCTGCAGCCATTGTGAGATCATGATGCTGAACATTAACCGGCTCCTATCCGTATGCCCTACCGCCTGTGCCCACCATAATAAACTGATCCGGAATCTGGTGGCTGTGCTGGCAGGTAAGGTATTGCTCTTTAACGAAAAAATCACCCATATGAGCAAAAGAACTACCAGAGAAAAGCTTTTATCCTATCTTTCCTCCGAGTCTATAAAACAGGGAAAACTTTCCTTTGATATTCCCTATGACAGACAACAGCTTGCAGATTATCTCTGTGTGGAAAGAGCTGCCATGTCCGTAGAATTGTCAAAGCTGCAGAAAGAGGGACTGCTGAAAACAAGGAGAAATCATTTTGAGCTTTGTGAGGCGATGAAATCCTGATCCTGTATCCGTTCTTTTATTATTTGTATATTTTCTTTCTATCCTATCCGTGGTATATTCATTTATATGAAAAATGATTGAGGGATTTACTGTGGAAAAGAAAATGGTAACAATCTTATTGGCTTTATGTTTAGCTGGTACTATGGGGCTTGTAGAAATTCCAACAGTGCTTCAAAAGAAGAAGCTTCTTCACAAGATGACACCAAGGAGTTTGCTTACAAAGATGGAAAAATCAGTTATGAAGTTTCAATGATGGGGACAACCACAACTGTTAATCTCACCCAGACATCGAAAGATATACCAGAATATTTTAAGGAATCAGAATCGACTATAGAAGACTTAGATGTAGGATCAGCTCCGTTGGACGAAAAATACAGTGCTATGCGTGAAATGAGCCATACAGATGTAAAACCTGGAGCTACAGTTCAATCAGTAGTTGCTTACAAAATAAACTATGCTGATCAACCCGTTACTCTCGTGGCATCTGACGGAATAATCGGTGATGAAGTAGGCACAAAGCTTATCAATCTTCAGTAACATTCTACCTTGACAATAATATACTTACCCGGGGAGCTGGGGGACGTGCTCTCACCCAATCCGAGAACCTTACGGAGGGTGGTGATTATTATGAATACATATGAAGAGTTAAGCCTGATCGTAAGCACTGCTTTATTGATTGTCGCCATTCTGAATTATACTCATAAGAAATAGCCGTCCAGCTTGATCTGACCCCAAAAAGTTAGACAAAATTGATGGTTACGCAACTAACGAGGATTGAATCCTGTATTGTACAGG
>CALWSM010000021.1 GCA_944384185.1 uncultured Blautia sp.
CTCTCTCCAGAGCAGTCTTTACAACTCCCGGGCCGGAAACGCCTACGTTAATAATCGCATCTGCTTCTGTCACCCCATGGAAAGCGCCTGCCATAAATGGGTTGTCATCGGGTGCATTACAGAATACCACCAGCTTGGCGCAGCCAAGAGAATCCTTATCGGCAGTGGCCTTGGCCGTCTCCAGAACAATATCTCCCATCAGCCGCACAGCATCCATATTAATACCGGTTTTGGTAGAGCCCAGATTCACAGAGCTGCATACCCGCTCCGTGCAGGCCAGGGCTTCCGGAATGGAACGGATCAGCAACTCGTCCGCCCTGGTCATTCCCTTTGCCACAGTGGCGCTGTAACCGCCGATGAAGTTCACCCCTACTTCTTTTGCCGCCTTGTCCAGAGTTTTAGCCAGAGTCACAAAATCTTCAGAAGTTTTGCAGGCCGCTCCCCCTATAAGCGCAATGGGCGTCACAGAGATCCTTTTGTTTACAACCGGAACTCCGAATTCCCTGGAGATCTCGTCTCCCGTCTCCACCAGATGTCCGGCAAGGGTGGTGATCTTCTCATAGACTTTCCGGTTTACCTGCTGCAGGTCGGAATCAATGCAGTCCAGAAGGCTGATGCCCAGAGTAATGGTACGCACATCCAGATTCTCCTGCTCGATCATTTTGTTGGTCTCATTGACCTCATACATATTTATCATAATCTGTCTTACCTGTCCTTTCTCCCTGGTGTCTCAGATGCGGTGCATCTTGGTAAAGATATCTTCATGCTGTACATGGATCGCCACGCCGATCTCTTTTCCCACCTCTTCCAGCTCTGCGGAAAGGGTGTCCAGCTTTTTCGGGGACAGGCTGGTGTCTGTGATCATCATCATATTGAAATATCCGTCTACGATGGTCTGGGAAATATCCAGGATATTCACCTTATTCTCAGCCAGGTAAGTGCATACCTTTGCGATAATGCCTACAGTGTCTTTTCCAACTACAGTAATAATTGTCTTCTTCATGATTCTGCTCCTTTTCTAAATGGTGACCAGGTCCGAAATTCTGTCCCTGTGGGCCACAGTGATCTTAAAATCTGAGGAGGTCCATGGATTTTCTCCCATAGTCACCTCTGAGCACACGGTCTCATAGGCCAGTGCCTCGTAATTATTTTCCTGGCTTAAATGCCCCAGAAAAACCGCCTGAAGGCGGTCATGGAGAAGCCTGCAAAGCAGCCTTCCCGCTGTTTCATTGGATAAATGTCCTTTATTCCCCAGGATCCTCTGCTTCAGATAATAGGGATATCTTCCCACCTGAAGCATGTTCACATCATGGTTGGCCTCCAGAAGAAGCACATTCAGGCCGGAAAGGTTCTGGACTATGTACTCATCATAATATCCGAGATCCGTGGCGATCCCCACAGACTTCTTTCCCTGGTCGATCCGGTATCCCACCGGCTCCGCCGCATCGTGGGAGATGGAGAAGGGATTCACCTGAAGATCTCCGATCTGAAATGGGCGGTCCGCTTCTATAATGTGAAAAAGGTCAGGAGGCAGTTTTCCCAGACTGTTCATTCTCTGGATCGCCTCCATGGTCCCTTTCGTACAGTATACCGGTATCTCATGCTTTCTGGAGATCACTCCCAGACCTTTGATATGATCGGAATGTTCATGGGTGATCAGGATCCCGTCGCAGTCCTGACAGCTCCGGTCAATGCTGCGCAGTCCTTCCTCAATGCGCTTCTTGCTGATCCCAACATCTACCAGCAGGCTGGTGTGATCGCTTCCTACGTAAATACAGTTGCCGCTGCTCCCGCTGGCTATACTACACAGATTCATAATATGTTCTCATCCTTCGCTCGATCTGAAGATAGGTATGGGCCACATCTTCATCGTTATATAATTGGAAGTCACAGCGAGCCTCATACTCCTCATCGGGAAGCTGATTTTCCATCACCTGGCGGATCCGTTCATCAGAATATCCCCGGTCACGGCGCAGCCGCTCCATCCGGACTTCTTTTTCGCAATAAATATACCATATCTCATCACAGATTTCATCATATTTTTCTTCTAAAAGAAGGGCTGCCTCGATAAAGAAAAATTCCGTCTCTTCTTTTTTGGATTTCTCAATCTCGTTTACAATATATTTTTTCACTTCAGGGTGGATGATAGCATTGAGTTTTTTCAACATTTCAGGATCCTTAAATACGATCTGGGCGATGGCCTGACGGTCCAGAGAACCGTTCTCCTTTACGACCCAGTCTCCAAAAAGCTTCACCACAGGCTCATAGCATTTTCCCCAGGGCATCATCAGCATATGGCCTACTTCGTCAGCCTTTACGATCCTGGCATCAAAATGAGCCTCTATATAATTTAAAACTGCGCTTTTCCCGGAGCCTACTCCTCCTGTCACACCGATCACTCTCATAATTTTCCCTCCTTTGTAAAAATCCGTTATTTCGCCTCATACCAGTTTTCTCCGGTATGCATATCTACTTCCAGAGCCACAGACAAATCTGCCGCCCCTTTCATCTCTTCCTCCAGGATAGCAGCCACCCTGGCTTCTTCCTCTCTGGCTGTTTCTATGAGCAGCTCGTCATGAACCTGAAGGATCAGCCTGGACTTGAGATTTTCGTCTCGGAGTCTTTTGCTCACCCGGTTCATGGCAATTTTTATAATATCCGCAGCCGTCCCCTGGATAGGGGAATTCATAGCCACCCTCTCTCCGAAAGAACGCTGCATAAAGTTGCTGGATTTCAATTCCGGTACCGGTCGCCTTCTTCCAAACATCGTCGTCACATAGCCCTGCTCCTTCGCCTGTTTCACCAGTCCGTCCAGAAAACCTTTGATCTTTGGATAAGTCTTAAAATAATCCTCAATATACTGAGCGGCTTCTTTTCTGGTAATGCTCAGATCCTGACTCAACCCGAAAGAACTGATCCCATAGACGATCCCGAAATTCACTGCCTTGGCGTTTCTTCTCTGAAGTGGAGTCACCTGGTCAAAGGGCACATGAAACACCTGGGAGGCGGTGATCCTGTGGATATCCTGAGCCTCCCGGTAAGCCTGGATCAGCTTCTCGTCTCCGGACATATGAGCCAGCACCCGGAGCTCGATCTGAGAATAATCTGCGTCCAGAAATACATATCCTTCTTTTGGGATAAAAACCTTTCTCAGCAGTCTTCCCAGTTCTGTCCGGACAGGGATGTTCTGGAGATTGGGTTCTGTGCTGCTGATCCTTCCCGTAGCGGTAATGGTCTGGTTAAAGGTAGAATGGATCCTACCCCCTTCATCTATATAATTGGCCAGTCCGTCTGCATAGGTAGATTTCAGCTTTGCAAGCTGTCGGTATTCCAGGATATCCGCCACGATCTGATGTTCCGGGGCCAGCTTCTCCAGCACATCCGCCGCTGTGGAATATCCGGTCTTGGTCTTTTTCCCACCCGGCAGCCCCATCTTTTCAAAAAGGATCACCCCTAACTGTTTTGGGGAATTGATATTAAATTTCTCTCCCGCCTCTTCCCAGATGGTTTTCTCCAGCTCTTCGATACGGATCTGAAGCTTTTCTCCATACTCTTTAAGCTCTTCTCCATTGACCCGGATACCTTCCTTTTCCATATCGGAAAGAGTAAAAAGCAGGGGCATTTCTATATCGGTAAACAAAGCTTTCATTCCTGTATTTTCCAGGGCTTCCAGAAGGGGTTTTCGGGATTTCAGAGCTACATAGGCCATGTAGCAGATACTCCTGGCAGTTTCCTCTTCTTTTTCTTCAGAAGCCTTTCCATAGGAAAGCTTTCCGATCAGATCTTCCTTGGCCGGAAGGATTTCTCCCAGATATTCCTTGGCAATATCATCATAAGTATACTGAGACTTCAGAGGATTCAGAAGATAAGCGGCGATCCCGGCGTCAAACATAGCCGTATGCTCCCGGATATCCATGTGTCGGAGCATGGCCTTAATATCCAGAGAAGCCACCATCCTGCCATGTGCGCAGAGACGGTCAGCCTTCTCCATGAGATAATCCCTGGTCAGAAATCCCTGGGGCAAAAAACAGTACGCCTGAAGCTTTTCTTCTTCCTCATAGGACAGCCCCAGGCCAAGGAAACAGTCTCCCTCCTCCAGAAGTTCCAGACCGACCCCATCTTTTTCTTCCGCTTTTTGGAAAATTTCCTCTGCAAGGACAAGATCCGTCACCCTATGGAACTGTTCTTCCGCCTTCACCTGTTCTCCCTTATCCTGGAATCTGGAAAGGAAATTTTTAAACTCCAGCTCTTTGAAAAATTCATAGGCCTCCTGGGTGTAGAAGTCATGGACTCTTGCCTTCTCCCGGTCCAGTTCCACAGGACTGTCGGTATGGATGGTCGCCAGCTTCCGGCTCAGCACCGCCAGATCATAATGCTCCAGAAAGGCGTTCTGGGCTTTCTTGGGCCTGATCTCCTCCACATGGGCATAGGCGTTTTCTGCGGTTCCATATTCCAGAAGAAGCTTTGTGGCGGTTTTCTCTCCCACTCCCGGAAGTCCGGGGATATTGTCTGCAGAATCTCCCATCAGGGCTTTCAGCTCTATGATCTGAGGCGGCGTAAGCTGATAAGTCTCTTCCACGTCTTTTGCATAGTAATCCTCAATGGCGGTCTTTCCTCCCTTTGTCTTGGGGATCCGTATGCAGATATGTTCCGTAGCCAGCTGAAGGAGATCCCGGTCGCCGGAAAGAATGGTCACGTCCATTCCCTGGTTCTCGCTTTTCCTGGCCAAAGTTCCCAGGACGTCGTCTGCCTCATACCCTTCTTTGGCTACCATATTTACTCCCATGGCTTCCAGCACATCCTTCATCACCGGCACCTGCTCCCGCAGTTCTCCCGGCATGGGCTTTCTGGTCCCTTTGTAGCCGTCATACATTTTATGGCGGAAGGTAGGGGCCGGAAGGTCAAAGGCTACGGTAAGGTAATCCGGCTTCTCCTCCTCCAGCATTTTAAATAGGATATTAAGAAATCCATATATGGCGTTGGTGTGAAGACCTTCGGAATTTGTCAGATCCGGAAGGCCATAATAAGTTCTGTTCAAAATACTGTGCCCGTCTATCAGCAGGATTTTTTCCTTCATCTCTGTTCTCCTTGTTGGTGGATAATTCTCCCTTTTACAGTAGTATAGCATAAAGGAAACAAAAAAGACAGGCGGGAATGCCTATCTTTTTTGTTTCCATGATTTTTCTTATAAAGCCTTAATAAAACGCCTGAAAGCTTCTCTTCCTTCAGATGTACACTTATAAACTCCTGCGTCTTCCAGTACATGAACGAATACCTGTCCTACTTCTTCCTGGAGGATATCCATAACGTTCTCCTTTGTGATCTCAGGATATCTGGGGAGGAACTCTTTTACCCAGGCGCTGTGTTTCTCCAGCATTTCATTTTCTGAAGGATCTTTTCCATCCAGGATATATTGTGCCAGAAGCTCCAGTTCCTCTTTCAGCCTTGCAGGAAGAACCGCCAGACCCATTACCTCGATAAGGCCGATATTTTCTTTCTTGATATGATGATACTCCGCATGGGGATGATAGACCCCCAGCGGGTTCTCCTCTGTAGTGATATTGTTCCGCAGGGTCAGATCCAATTCAAACATATCCCCTTTCTTTCTGGCAATAGGGGTGATGGTGTTATGAGGCTCTCCCTCAGTCTCGGCAAAGATAAACGCCGCCTCATCTGTATAGCCTCTCCATACTTCCAGCACATGGCTGGCCAGGTCTATCAGACGTTTCTCATCTTTGCTTCGGATCCTCAGCACGGAAAGCGGCCATTTCACGATTCCCGCCTCTACGTCTTCGTAGCCGGGGATCACCACTTCTTCCTCCATAGGCGCCTTGGCCATGGCGAAAGTATAATGTCCGCCCTGGAAATGGTCATGGCTTAAAATGGAGCCTCCCACGATAGGCAGATCCGCATTGGATCCCAGAAAATAATGAGGAAACAGCTTGATAAAGTCAAACAGCTTCACAAAAGTATTTCTCTCTATTTTCATCGGGATATGCTCGCCGTTAAAGACAATACAGTGCTCATTATAATACACATATGGAGAATACTGAAATCCCCATTTGCTGTCGTTGATCGTGATGGGAATGATCCGGTGATTTTCTCTTGCAGGATGGTTCAGTCTGCCTGCATATCCCTCATTTTCCATACAGAGCTGACATTTGGGATAACTGCTCTGTTTTGCGTTCTTTGCCGCCGCAATGGCTTTCGGATCCTTCTCCGGCTTGGAAAGGTTAATGGTGATGTCTATGGTTCCATAAGGACTTTCCACAGTCCATCTCCTGTCCTTCTTTATACGATAGCGGCGGATATAATCGGTATCCTGGCTGAATTTATAAAAAAATTCCGTGGCTGTTTCAGGACTTTTCTCATATTCTTTCCAGAATTTTTCCTGAACCTGGGCCGGTCTTGGAAGCAGGCAGTTCATGATCTTGGTATCCAGCAGATCCCGGTAACCGATACTGTCCTCAATGATCCCCCGCTTCACAGCTTCGTCCAAAAGCCCCTTCAGGATCGTCTCCAGATCTTTACATATCTCCTGCTCTACCGGCTCTGTATACTCATCTTCATGAAAGATCTCCAGCAAAAGATTCGTTGTATAGATCCTCTCACATTCCGGCACTAATCCGGTATCCACTCCATACTGTACCAGATCTCTGATGTTTTTGTTCAGCATACTTTATACACTTCTCCTTTCTTTACGCCCTCAGGCGGTTCTTCTTGTTCCATCGCCGATCTCTACCACATAGAAATCTGCTCCATACCCGATTTCCTTCTTGTAGAGCTCTCCTACATTTTTAATAAAGGCGTCTACAGCCTCTTCTTTTACAATACTCACTGTGCAGCCTCCGAATCCGGCTCCTGTCATCCTGGATCCGATCACCCCTTCCTGCTGCCATGCAGCCTCTACCAGGGTATCCAGCTCTTTTCCTGTCACCTCATAATCCTCTTTCAGGGACACATGCGATTCGTTCATCAGCCTTCCGAAGGTCTCCAGATCATTATCCTTCAAGGCTTTTACAGCTTTTACAGTCCTCTGGTTTTCGTAAACCGCATGTTTTGCCCTTTTACGGCAGACCGGATCTTTTACTGCATCCTTTACCTGTTCAAACTCTTCTTCTGTCAGTTCTCCCAGAGCATGGATCTCCTTTACGCACTGGATATCTTTCAGGGCTTCTTCACATTCTGCTCTTCTTTCATTATATTTGGAATCTGTCAGTCTTCTTTTTTTATTGCTGGCAGCGATCACGATCTTATATCCATCCATGTGGATCGGGGCATACTCATACTGGAGGTTCTGGGTATCCAGGAAAATCGCATGGTCTTTTTTACCCATGGCAATAGCAAACTGATCCATGATCCCGCAGTTCATACCGTTAAAATTGTTTTCTCCATACTGTCCCATCAAAGCCAGATTGATCATGGTCAGATCCTCATAGCCGAATAAGTCTTTCAGGATGATCCCCATAAGGAGCTCCACAGAGGCAGAAGAAGAAAGTCCGGAACCATTAGGGATATTGCCATACATCAGCATATCAAATCCTTTTTCCACAGGGTATCCCTTTTCCTGGAAAGTCCACACGATCCCCTTTGGATAATTGGTCCATCCGGCGCTTTCACGATAAACAAGATCGTCAAGGCTTGTCTCCATAACTCCCATCTTGCTGAAGTTCTCAGAATAAAGCCGGATCTTCCGGTCCTCTCTTTTCCTTGCCACGCCGTAGGTGCCAATAGTCAATGCGCAGGGAAACACATGTCCTCCGTTGTAATCGGTATGTTCGCCGATGAGATTCACTCTTCCCGGAGAAAAATAATACCGGATGTCTCCCCCCTCGCCGAAAAGTTCCTGAAACTTCTTTCCTAATTGCTGCTGCATTTTCTCTACCTCCATGCTCTCGCTTTTAAAACATATTTTATGTTTTATTTCAGTTTTTATGTTTCTATCGCAATTATAGCACAGATCCCCGCTTTGTAAAGACCTTTTTTAAAATTTTACTTTCATAAGCAGATCCTGGGGATAATCTCCGAAACAACTGCCGAAAATGTTTACGCCCCCCACATGTTCCGCCTGCTCTTTCACCCCGATGACCACCGATATATAAGGCCCCTCTTCCAGACAGTAATCCTGGATCTTAAAGGAGGCGCTCTTCTTCCCGTCCAGATAAGAGCCCGTGGTATCCAGTCTCCAGGTTTTCAGATTTCCATACTGACTCTTGGTATCTTCCCACCAATCCGGGTTCAGCTTTCCCCGCCGCCCGCCGAAATCCGAAGGGCAATGCCAGGTTCCCGCCTCTTTTCCATTGATCCACAGAGTAATATCCGAGGGATAATCCAGGTTATAATCCGGCGCCTCTGAACACAGCTCCGCTGAAAACTCCAGAACTCTGGCCGGCTTTTCCTGGATAAGCGCATTGGGGAACCGGTACTCCAGATATCCTGAAGAAAACCAGATCAGCTTTGCAGTTGTCCTTTTCGGGTCATAAAAGCACCTGGGTTCATCTTCTCCGTCAATATATCCGTTTTCATTTACCATTCCGCAGGTTGGGGTGATCTTGTAATCCACATAGTTCCCCACCGGCATGGATATAACCTCTTCTTTCTTTTCTTCTGTTTTTCTCCGGAAGTCCAGGATGATCTTTTCCTCCTGGGAAATACACATCTTCATAGATCCTCTGGCCGCCGGCTTCAGCTCTGTGCGGATCAGTCCCGCTTCCTCCAGCACCCGGACATTCAAGGCCGCAGAAGACGAAGGGATATCCAGTAGCTCTGCGATCTCATTGATGCACAAAGGCTCCCTTCCCAGTAAACAGAGGATACGGATACGGGTCTCAGAAGAAAGGGCTTTGCCAATGGCTTTCAATTCTTTTTCATCAGCTAAATTCAGTTTTCTGTCCATTTCTACATCTCCGCTGTTTTAAAACAAATATTTTATTCTATTTTAACCTTCTATCAACCTGCTTGTCAATGAAAAAGGAGCCCGGCATCCCTTCTTTTCAGGATCTCTGCCTGGCTCCTTTTTAAACAAACTTGTTAGTCTGTATTCTGCTGTTCTAACTGGCTTAATATATCTGATAAACGGTCATTTTCCATAAGATACATGGAAACCGGCGCTTTCTCCCTGTCCTTCCACTGGACCGTCACATTGACGTCATAATCCACCGGACTTCCCACCGAATATCTTCCTTCTGTAAGTGTGAGCTGCCCGAGGATCTTTTCAAGCTCTCCCTGATCCCGGAAGACCTTTTCCTGGTAAAGTTCTGTCATATCCTTGCTGACATACCTGCTGAGAGTCACCGATTCCACCTCTTCCGGAGAAATTTCATCAGGCATGGGATTTCCCATTTCCTCCAGGAGCTTTCTGGTCTTTTCAAAGCTCTCATAGACTGGCACATAATAACTTATATAGTCATTGGACCAATAAACGCTGGGATCCTTCCTGGTCTCTTCCTGGATCTCCATGTAGCCTGTTACTTTCTCTTCCCGGGTCTGGGCAAAGGTAAGATTTTCCAGCTCCCCTTTGTAGGTTTGCAGAAGGGTCTCCCCGGAATCCTGGGACAGATCCAGAGGCTCCCCGGTTTCCAGGAAGCTTCCGGTATAGATCCCCTGGATATTTGCCGGGTCTATATAGCTGGTTGGAAGGACGTCTTTCCGGTATTCCCAGTTATCGTAGATCTTTCCCACATTTTCCACCACTTCTTCTGTCTCCGGCAGATTATACATCCGGTAGACGTTCCGGCCGGATTTCAGATGATAACCGATATAGCAGGACACCTGGACCTGAGGATCCCAGGTTCCTGTAGAGTTCTCCTGTTCATGTGATCCTTCCTTTTCATAATACTCTACACCTTTTTGGGCCAGGGCATAGATATCCTGGAAGGCCTCCACCTTTTTTTCTCTCAGCACTGCAGAAAGGCTGGTATCTCCGGCCCCTTTCGGATAGCCGAACTGCCCGTTAATACTGCTGAAGTAGACAGACATCGTGGCGATCTTGTCCTCCCGGGGCAGATAGCGGTCAAACCCTGTAATATCCATCCGGTAACCACCCAGGATCAGGAGCAGTCCTGCCAGGATCACTCCTGTAGAAATCCGGGGCTTCAGAGCGCTCCGGATATCCATGGTGCAGAGGAAATCATATATCGCCGAAAAGATCAGGGTAAGGACCAGGACCCCCGCTACCAGCCAGAAAAAGCTGTCATACATCGATCCGCTGAAAAACATAGCGGCTAAAAGTATCACTGGCGGAAGGCCGCAGACTTTGATCACCGGTTCCAGCTTTTTGAAGGCAATGGTCTTATGAAAGCTCTCGGAAGGCCGCTTTCGGTAAACCAGGATCCCGGCTCCGAAAAGCAGTCCCGTCAGAAGGATCCCGTAAATCAGATATACGGTTACCGGTTTTCCCGCTCCGTAATCATCCGCAGCCTGGAGATATGCCGTCGCCGGGCTGAAAAAGCCGCCGATCCCGCCGCCCATATCCGGCACCAGCGTATCAAAAAACCGGTAATTCAGCCTTGTATAGGTCAGATACAGGATCGGGCCATAGGCGATAAACGCCCCGAATCCTAAGATTCCCGCAAAAAGATTTCCTGTCAGCAGCACAGCCAGGATCCCGGCTCCATACACTGCCAGAAAAAACACCGCCGCAAACGCCGCCTGGAGTCCCGCCGCCTTAAGATTCCCGGCGTCCAAAGCTCCATAAACGCCTCCTACCAAAAGAGTGATCAAAATGTTTAACAGATAAGGACATATAAATGTCAGAAATCCGCAGGAGTACTGGAGGGCAAAAAGCTTCTCTCTCCTCACCGGAAGGCTGTGGTAAAAATCTGTCTTCTCCTGGGAATAAAGATAAAAGAAACCGGCAAACGCCGCCAAAGCTGCGCAGACAACTACCAGAAAAGCTGTCAAAAGATTCCCTGGGCTTACCGTATTCCATAAAGTCCACCGGAGAAATTCCTCAAGAGTAGCTCCGCTGGGATATGGAGCTGTGGTATGCTTTGCCGTATCCAGGGACACCAGTGCGCAAACCGGACCTGCAGCGAAAAAAGCAAGAAAGAATAAAGCAGTAAGCCAGAGATTTCTCCGCAGATTCCCCATAATGTTTTTAAGCAAATAATTTCTTGATGTCATATCCTGCTACCTCCGTTTCACTGATAAAGATCTCCTCCAGGGTAAGAGGCAGAGCCTCTGCAAAAAGAGGATGGGTTTCCTGTATCCGCTTCATAACTTCCTCCCGGTCTCCTCTCACTACCATTGTCAGCAGGGAAAGTCTTTTCTCGTGCTGAAGTACCTCCAGCTCTTTCAGCAGTCTTTCCTCCTCTGCCGGATCTGGGATCACACACTGGATTTTCTGCATATTTTCCTTCATCTCTTCCACATCTTTGGAAAGGAGTACCCCTCCCTTGTGGAGAAGGCCTACATGATCGCAGATATCCTCCAGTTCTCTCAGATTGTGAGAAGCAATAATT
Source organism: uncultured Blautia sp. (assembly GCA_944384185.1). GTDB lineage: Bacteria > Bacillota > Clostridia > Lachnospirales > Lachnospiraceae > Blautia. The sequence goes on from CALWSM010000021.1 coordinate 11,463, forward strand.
GGCGTAAACCTGCGGTTAGCCACCTCGTAGGCCAGCAGGCTTTTGGCCGCCTGGCGCATTACCGGATCCAGACCGTCAAAGGTTTCGTCGCAGAAAAGATATCTGGTTCCTGCGCAGATCCCCAGGATCAGCGCCGCCTGGCGCTTCATCCCTTTAGAAAAAGTGCTGATCTTCCGCTTGGGATCCAGGCTGATCTTGTCAAGGAGCTTTGAAAGTCTTTTTTTGTCATATCTGGGATAATAAACAGAATAAAAGTCCGCCATATCCTCTATTGCAGCATTCTGGAAAAAGTAGGAGGTATCCGGCAGGAAGAAAATCTCTCCTTTGATCTCCGGATTTTCATAGACCTCTTTTCCGTCGATGGCAATTTTCCCGCTGTCTGCCTTCAGGATCCCTGCAAGCATGCGCAGAAAAGTGCTCTTGCCCGCTCCGTTGGTTCCGGCCAGGCCAAAAATGCTATTGTCTTCTATGGTAAGAGAAATACGGTCCACCGCCTGGATCGAGCCGAATTTCTTACAAAGCTTCTCTGTTTTGATCATACTTCATCCTCCTCATAAAATTCAGCCGCTTTTGAAAGACATCTTTCTTTTTCAATCCCCAGTTCTTTTCCTTCTTTGATGATCTCTCTGAGTTTTCCAAAATAGAATTCTTCTTTTTGCCCCCTTAAGGCACGGTCTCCTGACACAAAATTCCCCCGGCCCTTGACAGGATAAATATATCCCTGCTGTTCCAGTATGGCGTAAGCCTTCTGGATCGTATTGGGATTAATAGAGAGTTCTCCGGCAAGACTCCTGACAGACGGCATCTGAGAGTCGGCTTTGAGAATCCCTCGAATGATCAGCATCTGGAATTTCTCTACAATCTGCTCATAGATCGGCTTCCGGTTCTGATAATCAATAACGATCAAACCGATTCCTCCTTTCCTTACGTCTGTATATTCCTGTATTTAGTGTACTATGTGTCTTAGTACACTTACAGTATAAAAAATCCGGCTCCTACTGTCAATAGGAAATCCGGATTGTAATATTTATTTAATACTTTCTTTTAAAAATCCCTGATGATACCTGTCCCAGCCCTTTTTTAAGGAAACTACATTTCCCTGTCGGTCCAGAAAGCAGTGACTGCTTTTTCCTGTGCAGCGCACCTCCCCTGTCTCCTTGTCCCGGACGGTATAAGACAGTTCCAGTTTTACACTATTATACTTAAGGATTTCTGTCTCAATTTCTACCGTATCGCCAAAGCGGGTCATGGTCTTATATTCACAGGACACAGAAAGCACCGGACTGATCAGTCCGTCCTTCTCCATCTGGGCATAAGAAAAACCACAGTGATCCATAAGATCGATCCTGGCTTCTTCAAACCAACGGATATAATTGGAGTGGTGGATGATCCCCATCTGGTCTGTCTCATAATACTGGGTTTTATGTTCATATTTCATTGTCTGCCGCCTCTTATACCGCTGTTTCCAGCTGATTTTTATTTTTTACGGCTCCCCACAGATACAAGCCGTGGATCACAAAAGGAAACAGCATAGACAGGCTGATACTGATCCCAAAAAAGGCTGCCTGTATGATATCGGAAAGGATTACAAAAGCCAAAAGGGCATATCCGAAGTAAAGGGGTATTTTCTGTTTCTCCGGAAGGGAAGCAAAGATCATACCGATCACTCCTGCCAGAGACATCAACAGTCCTCCTACCGAAGTAATGGCCACAGAAATTCCCAGAACCCCGATAGAATATTCCACTCCGTTTTCTGCAAAAGTAGCCATAACCCCATCCAGATCTGTGATCAGCACATAAGCAGACAGCAGTCCGTTCATCAGGTTATAGGCGCCGATGACCAGTTCGACCATGGCGATCCATTTCAGCAAAGGTGTTTTTCTGGTTTTCATATTTGATTCTCCTGTTTTCTCTCTCAGACCTGGGTTTCTACAAAGATATCATAGATTGCACGGATCGCAGATTCAAAATCCTCGTCCTTCACGCCTACGATCACGTTCAATTCACTGGAGCCCTGATCGATCATCTTAACATTTACATTAGCATGAGCCAGCGCCGCAAAGATCCTGGCGGCTGTGCCTCTGTTGGACCGCATGCCTCTTCCCACAACAGCGATAAGGGAAAGATCGGTTTCCAGTTCCATATAATCTGGATTTACGATCCGATGGATCCCTGCGATCACCTGCTGCTCTTTCTGGGAAAATTCATCCTGGTGGATATAAATGGTCATGGTATCGATCCCGGATGGGATATGTTCAAAAGCGATCCCCTGCTCTTCCAGCACCTGCAGGACCTTTCTGCCAAAACCGATCTCCGAATTCATCATAGACTTTTCAATATATAACGAACAGAACCCTTTCTTTCCTGCGATACCGGTGATCGTATAAGGAGGCTTCTTGCAGGTATCCTCCACGATCATGGTTCCCGGATCCTCCGGCGCATTGGTGTTCCGGATATTAATGGGAATGCCGGCTTTGCGCACCGGAAAAATAGCGTCTTCATGAAGAACCGTGGCTCCCATATAGGAAAGCTCTCTCAGTTCCCGGTAAGTGATGGTATCAATAGGCTTGGGATTGGAAATGATCCTTGGATCCGTTACCAGAAATCCGGATACATCGGTCCAGTTCTCATAGAGATCCGCATCTATAGCTCCCGCCACAATAGAACCGGTAATGTCAGATCCTCCTCTGGAAAAGGTCTTGATGGTTCCGTCTTCTTTTGCTCCGTAAAATCCGGGAACAACTGCGCAGTCCAGATCCCCCAGCTTCTTAGCTACCAGCTTCTCGGTGATCTCACTGTCAAACTGACCATTGCCGTCAAAACGGATCATCTCTGCCGGATCTACAAAAGTAAAGCCCAGATAAGCCGCCATGATCTTTCCATTTAAATATTCTCCCCGGGAAGCTGCATATTCTTCCCCGATCTGTTTTTTAAAATTTTCCTCCACCAGAGAAAACTCTTCTTCCAGAGACAACGTCAAATGAAGGCCGTCTATGATCTCCTGATAACGGCTCTTGATCTCCTCCAGGATCTTCTGAAATTTTTCCTCATCTCCTACGCTCCGGTAGCAGGCGTATAATAAATCCGTAACCTTTGTATCACTGGAAAATCTTTTCCCGGGAGCAGAGGGAACAACATATCTTCTGCTCTCATCACCCCGGATAATAGCGCCTACCTTTTCAAACTGAGAAGCGCTTGCCAGGGAACTGCCTCCGAATTTTACAACTTTCTTCATTTCATATCCTCCTTCAGGATTTCCTAATCTACTTTCCTATGGCAGAATATATTTCCGCATTGTATAAATAATAGCTTTTTCCCTGCCAAATGTCCAGTGTTTTCTACAGATTTTCCATATTTCCGCCTTCTTTTGCCTTCTTTTCAGATCCTGTTTCCTGATTTTATAAACAACAAGGCAAAAAACCGACTCTGAGATCAAGAATACGGTTTTCTGCCTCTTGCCATGATATCTTATTGTTTTCTTTTACTTATTTCTGCTTCCCCTGTATTTTTCTTCACAGTATTTACAGCGGTAGATCTCCTTTTTCGGATCCGCCAGGATAAAGATCTGCTCCAGCTCCTGCTCTATGGAAGTAATGCAACGGGGGTTTTTGCATTTGATCACATTATGGACTTCTTTCGGGAGGCTTAACTGTTTCTTCTCCACGATCTCTCCATCCTTTATGATATTCACCGTGATATTATGATCGATAAATCCCAGAATATCCAGATCCAGGGTATCGATCGGGCACTCTACTTTGATAATGTCCTTTCTTCCCATTTTATTGCTTCTGGCATTTTTAATGATCGCCACACAGCAGTCCAGCTTATCCAGCTCCAGATCATGATAAATGGTCATACTCTTGCCGGCTTTAATATGATCCAGTACTACGCCTTCGCTTAACTGTCCTACATTTAACATAATTCCACCCCCATTCCCAGCAGGCTTAAGATCAGGGCCATACGGACATATACGCCGTACCTTGCCTGTTTAAAATAAGCTGCTCTTGGATCTGCATCCACCTCTACAGAAATCTCATTCACCCTTGGAAGAGGATGAAGCACCAGCATATCCGGTCCTGCAAGCTCCATCTTTGCCTTATCCAGAATATAGAAATCCTTCATTCGCACATAATCTTCTTCATTGAAGAATCTTTCTTTCTGTACCCTGGTCATATATAAAAGATCCAGCTCGGGAAGAGCGTCCTCCAGTCTTTCCACCTCCAGAAACTCATGCCCGCTGGCTTTTAACACATCTTCCCGGATATAGTCCGGTATCCGGAGTTCTTCCGGGGAGATCAGAACAAACCTTACGCCCTCATACCTTACCAGAGCCTCGATCAGAGAATGAACAGTTCTTCCAAACTTCAGATCTCCGCACAGACCGATAGTAATATGATCCAGGCGTCCTTTCATGGAACGGATAGTCAGCAGATCTGTCAGAGTCTGGGTAGGATGCTGGTGTCCCCCGTCCCCTGCGTTGATCACCGGGATCTGGGAAGCCATGGAGCCCACCAGAGGTGCCCCTTCCTTGGGATGGCGCATGGCGCAGATGTCTGCATAACATGAAATCATCCGGAGAGTATCCGCTACGCTCTCGCCTTTGGCTGCCGAGCTGGAATTTGCGCTGGAGAATCCCAGGACCTTTCCTCCCAGACGGAGCATTGCCGATTCAAAGCTGAGGCGCGTGCGTGTACTTGGCTCATAAAACAAAGTTGCAAGGATCCTTCCGTCACATTTATGAGCGTATTTCTCCGGATTTTTTTCGATATCATTGGCCAGGTCTAAGACCTTGTCCAATTCCTCTACGGATAAATCCAACGGACTCATTAAGTGTCTCATAGATTACCTCCTGTATATGTTTCACTTTTTTATTATCATATACCAGTTCCAGGGGTATTTCAAGAATTTTCAGTCATCATGAGACAATATTTTTTCAAAAAACAAACCTGTGCAGAACCACAGAGGGGCATAGTCCAGACGGATCACGCCTTTATAATTCAGAGGGTATGGACTGTAGTCCCAGGGGCACACATTATAGTGTTTCAGCAAAAGTCCCGTTCCGAATTCCGCCGCAAAAATCCCTGTCATATACAGGCCGCCCCGGAACACCGCCGGGATTTTTTTCAGACTTCTGGATACAGGTCCGATACATGCAGCCATACCATAGATGGGAAACATCCACAGAGAAGACTGTCCCATCATCTTCCATTCTCTCCTTCCCACTGCATGGAGCCCTGTCCAGAGGATCTCCAGACACCAGCCGGCGGCTCCGCAGCGGAGAAAATCTCCTTTCATGTCTTGTCCTCCTTAATCCTTCCCTGCTTGAGATCACCTTTCCTATTATTCCTCGCTTTTTCACTCTTCATACCTTTCTCTTTGCCCCATCCCGAAAGGATTCTCCTGTTTTTCTGTAATAAAAGACTTGCGGGAGAAAATCCGGCGGTGTATCATAAGCATAATGACTTTATGAAAAAGGAAGGAAGATACAAATGTTAGACCTGACCCAGCTCAGAGATGAAATCGACAGTATCGACGGCCAGATCGTCAGACTTTTTGAAGAAAGGATGGCTGTATCCGAAAAGGTCGCCCGTTTTAAAATAGAAACAGGAAAGCCTGTATTTGATCCGAAAAGAGAGAAAGAAAAGCTGGACGCCCTCAGCCGTCAGGCCTCCGGAGAGTTCAACAGCCGGGGGATCTATGAATTATACCGGCAGATCATAGCGATCAGCAGAAAACGCCAGTATCAGCTTATCGGCAAGCAGCCGGATTCCGCCAAACCTCTGTTTACTCCTGTTGAGGCTTTAAAAAAAGAAGGCGTCACAGTAGTCTTCCAGGGAGTGGAAGGCGCTTACAGCTATGCTGCCATGCATACCTTTTTCGGAAAGGATATCCAAAGCTTCCATGTAGATACCTGGAAGGACGCCATGGAGGCTATCAAAAATCAGAAGGCTGATTTTGCAGTGCTTCCTATAGAAAACTCCACAGCCGGGATCGTACAGGACAATTATGATCTGCTGACTAGATACGACCATGTGATCGTGGGAGAACAGATCATTCCCTGCCAGCATGCCCTGGTGGGACTTCCCGGAACCTCTCTCGGCCAGATCCGGGACGTGTACTCTCACCCCCAGGCCCTGATGCAATGCCGGGAATTCCTGGAAGCCCACAGGGAGTGGAATACCCATGAATTCGGAAATACTGCGGCGGCTGCAAAGAAAATCGCCGAAGATAAGGATCGGACCCAGGCTGCTATCTCCAGCCCTTATGCAGCAGATTTCTTCGGGCTGGCGGTACTGAAGGAAAACATCTATACCAACGCCGGGAATTCCACCCGATTTATTATCGTTACCAAGGAGAAAATCTACTGCCGTGATGCGGGAAAGATCAGCGTCAGCTATGAGCTTCTCCATGAAAGCGGAAGTCTTTATAACAGCCTGTCCCATTTTATCTATAACGGGCTGAATATGACAAAGATCGAATCCCGGCCTATTTTCGGACGCAACTGGGAATATCGATTTTTTGTGGATTTTGAGGGAAATCTAAGCGACAGCGCTGTGAAGAACGCACTCCGGGGCCTGGAAGCAGAGACCCGGAATTTCCGTATCCACGGCAATTATTAGAAAGGAATCAGAAGAATGTTTAATATCGATGAATGTATCTTATATCGGAACTTTCAGCAGGGAGACATCCTGGAGGATATGTCCAGGGCTCTGGAAATCTGCTGTCTGGAACCGGATGAGCCGAACAAATCAAAAGCTTTATTTTACAGCTGTATGAGCCGGCTGGTAGAAATGGCGGGCACCTATGGCTTTACAGGAAATCTGTGGCACAGCTATCTTACCTATCTGCTGGCAAACCATGAAAACGCCTTCAGTACTGCCTGTGAGATCACCGGGCCTGTGGAGGGGACCATCAATCAGCTGGCCCTGCATGACTTCGCCATTTTCAAAGACTTGTTTAATCTGGATTTTTCCGCCTTTGAAAATTTCTATGGCTCTTCCTCCTGTTGCCATCTGATCAGCGAATATGAAAATGACAGCCACGGCAGCAAGCAGTTTAACGAGCGGATCAGCAGCCGTTTAAATCACTTAAGCCGCCTCCTGGCTTCCTCCGATTCTCCGGAAGAATTCATGGGGCATATGGTAGACTTTTATAAAGATTACGGCGTAGGTAAGCTGGGCCTTCACAAAGCCTTCCGGCTGGAGCATGGACCTAATGACGAGCGGGTAAAGATCGTTCCTATCACCAAGATCGCTCATGTACACCTGGAGGATCTGGTAGGCTATGAGATTGCAAAGAAAAAGCTCATCGACAACACCGAAGCCTTTTTAAATGGAAAACCGGCTAACAACTGTCTTCTCTTCGGAGACGCAGGAACGGGAAAATCCTCCTGTATCAAAGCCATCCTTAACCAGTACTATGACAAAGGCCTGCGGATCATTGAGGTCTATAAGCATCAGTTTAAAGATCTGAACGACGTGATCGCCCAGATCAAAAACCGGCATTACAAATTTATCATCTACATGGACGATCTGTCCTTTGAAGATTTTGAGATTGAATACAAATATCTGAAAGCCGTGATCGAAGGCGGACTGGAGCGGAAACCGGACAATATCCTGATCTACGCCACCTCTAACCGCCGCCATCTGGTGCGGGAGAAATTCAGCGACAAAGCAGACCGGGATGACGATCTGCACACCAATGACACGGTCCAGGAAAAGCTTTCCCTGGTGTACCGTTTCGGCGTGACGATCTACTTCGGCTCTCCCAGCAAAAAAGAATTCCAGCAGATCGTGCTGGCGCTGGCTGCCAGACACGGCCTTCATATAGATCAGGAAGAGCTTCTCCAGCAGGCCAATGCCTGGGAGCTCCGCCACGGAGGTCTTTCCGGCAGGACCGCCCAGCAGTTTATCGACTACCTGTTAGGACAGGAAAACTAATCTAAAAGAAGCTGCCCCATCAGACAACCTATGTCTGATGGCACAGCTTCTTTTTTCGTGATAAGCAGGACTGTAAGCCGGGTTATGTCGTGAATAATCATCTATCCAGTCCTGCCGTCGCCGGCAGGCTCAAGCGACCCACCTGAAAACGTGACGGGCAGCCACATAGTTTTCTATTCGGTCTTGCTTCGGATGGGGTTTACATGTGCCCTTCCTGTTGCCAGGAAGGCGGTAGTCTCTTACACTGCCCTTCCACCCTTACCGGATCGCTCCGGCGGTATATTTCTGTTGCACTGTCCTTGGAGTCGCCTCCACCAGACGTTATCTGGCATCCTGCCCTGTGAAGCCCGGACTTTCCTCACCTGACCCCTTTCGGTCCTGTCAGCCGCAATTATTTATCCTACTTATCACATGAGGTTCAGTATAGCATATCTCCATAGGAAAAGTAAATCTTTTTTTGCTCTGCCTTCCTGTTGCGTTCCTGTTCTCTTACATCAGATCTTCCGGAACCTTCGGAAGTCCTGCAAAGCCGGCTTCCAGATCTTCCTCTGTAGGAATATAGTCGCTCATCTTTCCGTTATTGAAGCTTTCGTAGGCATACATATCAAAGTAACCGGTTCCTGTCAGACCAAAGACAATGGTTTTCTCTTCTCCTGTCTCTTTGCACTTTTTCGCCTCATCTATAGCAACCTTAATGGCATGTGCGCTCTCCGGTGCGGGAAGGATGCCCTCTACTCTGGCGAACTCTTCTGCCGCTGCAAATACTGAAGTCTGCTCCACAGCTCTGGCTTCCATCAGGCCGTCATGATAAAGCTGAGATAAAACAGAGCTCATACCGTGATAGCGGAGACCGCCTGCATGGTTTGCGGAAGGAATAAAATTGCTGCCCAGGGTATACATCTTCTGAAGAGGCGTCACCATACCGGTATCACAGAAGTCATAGGCAAATTTTCCCCTTGTAAAGCTGGGGCAGGAAGCCGGCTCTACAGCGATGATCTGATAGTCCCGCTCTCCTCTCAGCTTTTCTCCCATAAAGGGCGAGATCAGTCCTCCCAGGTTTGATCCGCCTCCGGCACAGCCGATGATCATGTCCGGAACAATTCCGTATTTATCAAGGGCCGTTTTGGTTTCCAGGCCGATCACAGTCTGATGAAGGAGCACCTGGTTGAGAACGCTTCCCAGTACATAGCGGTAGCCTTCCTGATGGGTGGCTCTCTCCACAGCTTCTGAAATAGCGCATCCAAGACTTCCGGAAGTTCCCGGATGTTCTTTTAAAATCTTCCTGCCGATTTCTGTAGTGTCAGAGGGAGACGGCGTCACAGAGGCTCCATAGGTTCTCATAACCTCTCTCCGAAAAGGCTTCTGTTCATAAGAACACTTTACCATATAGACCTGGCAGTCAAGATCCAGATAAGCGCAGGCCATAGAAAGAGCTGTTCCCCACTGTCCTGCTCCGGTTTCTGTGGTCACTCCCTTCAGCCCCTGCTTCTTCGCATAATAAGCCTGGGCGATGGCAGAATTCAATTTATGGCTTCCGCTGGTATTATTTCCTTCAAACTTATAATATATCTTCGCCGGAGTCCCTAATTTCTTCTCCAGACAGTAAGCTCTTACCAGGGGTGAAGGACGATACATCTTATAAAAATCCCGGATCTCCTGAGGAATATCGATATACGGTGTAGTGTCGTCCAATTCCTGGTCTACCAGTTCTTTACAAAATACCTGTCCCAGTTCCTCTGCAGTCATAGGCTTCATCGTCCCGGGATTGAGCAGCGGAGCCGGTTTGTTTTTCATATCCGCTCTGAGATTGTACCACTGCTTTGGCATCTCACTTTCTTCCAGATAAATTTTATAGGGGATTTCTTTACTGTTGCCCATAATAGCATTCTCCTTTCTTTTACAGGCGGCGTCATCCTGCAGAACCGTTTGCCTCACTACTCTCAGAAACCCGGAGAGCTTTTATTCTATAGAACAGTCTAAAGGACTTCTGTATAGACTAAAAAACTCCTGTCCTGGAAACAGTTTCTGTTTCATGGGACAAGAGTTTAAATCCTGCGGTGCCACCCAAATTGATATTTTCATATCCGCTTAGCGCATACTTCATATGCTTGATTTTGTAACGGAGTTTTCTCTCCGGCTTGCCTACTGTAAATTCTGCTCGCCCTCAGAAGCCCATTCCTTTCTGCCGCCGGTACTGCACTTCCACCGTCTGCAGCTCGCTGTATCCAGTTGTCACTCAGAAAGTACTTACTCTTCTTCAACGGTTTAATCTGATAAATAATTTATAGCATACCTTCTGGCGATGTGTCAATGATAAATTTCCTGTTTCAGCCGATCCGTAAACTCCTCCTGGAGATCCAGGTCAAACAAGATCTGAAGCAGTCCGAACCGGTTTCTCAGATCCTTGGCGTAATAGATCCCTCTGGTGAACACTTCCTCTGGCACCTTGATCTGGTCAGGATAATAGGGTGCGTCCATAGATTTCAGGATCTTTATGATCTCTTCTGCCCGGGGAAGTTCGTCTACTACTTTGAAAATTTCCTCTTCATGAAGCCGGATGGACTCTCTTCTCCTGGTCACTTCCTGGCAGGAATTCTTTCCGATCTTTTTCTCCAGTTCAAGAACGCCGGGAGCCGCCGGACCATAAGCCTCTTTTATATTTTCCGCCCACTGGTCATAATCAAAGGCCGGGGCAGCCAGCGGGAAAAGCGCCTCTCTCTTTTCTTTCAGCATTTCATAGAGCCGGATAGACATTACTGTCCCGATCCCTACCTTGGTACCGTGAAGGGGATCTGGCTGTCCATCCAGAAGGAACATCATTTCCCAGTAATGGGACATATGGTGCTCGCTTCCGGAAGCAGGTCTTGAGTTTCCGATGTAACTCATGGCAATGCCGCTTAACACAAGCCCCTCCATGATCGCTCCAATAGCTTCTTTTTCTCTTTTCGCCGCCTTCTCAGCATTCTCCGCTACTTTTTTAATAGACTTGCGGACAAGCTCCATGATTTCTGTGCAGATATATTCGCCATTGACAATATGGGCGAGCTGCCAGTCTGTAAGGCACACATATTTTCCCAGAATATCTCCGGCGCCGGCTGCGATCATATGAAGCGGAGCCTTTGATATAATGTCCAGATCTCCAATGATCACTCTGGCAGGCCGGGCTTCATAGGTAGTCTTCAGATGCCGGATAATAAGGGGAGAAACATTCGAGGCGTATCCGTCCATAGAGGGGGCCGTGCCCACAATGTAATAATCGATCTTCATCTTATAGCTGACATAACGGCAGAGATCATTGATCGTCCCGCTTCCCACTGCTATGATCAGATCACAGTCCTCCGGCACCCGGGTAAAAAGATAGATCAGGGCCTCCTCATCCGGCACAAGCTCTTCTTCCTGATAAACTACCTTTTCAAAAGAGTAGCCTGCCTGCTCAAGCTCCTTATATACTGCCAGGCCTGCGGCCTGCTCTGTATGGATATCGCTGACTACACACAGGTTTTTATATGTATGCTTCCCTAAAACCTGGGGCAGCCGTCGGATGGCGCCTTCTTCAATAATGATCTCTTCAATGTCACAAATATGGGATTTCCCGCAGCTGCATTGCTTTTCCTTCTGTAAATATTCTTTCCAATCCATAATACCATGCCCTCTCTTTTTCCTTTTGATCCTGTTAAGTGCAAAGGCTTCTTGCCTCTATGACATAACTATAACATGTTTTTGGAAGCTGTCAAAGAAAGAATCAAAATATCAATTCACTCTATTATTAATATTTTAATTTATTAATGATCTCTTTCTCTGTTTTTCCAGTAATTTCTCCATTTAGGACAGCGGTTCCCTTAAATATCCATTAATTTTCCACCCTGGTATGTACAGATGGCCGCACAATGATCGGTACGCTGTCCAATTCTTAAAAGGGTATAAACTTGATACGAAACTTTAAAATTCTTATAATAAGGCGTGGTATACAGACGCATAAAAACGAATCTATCGAAAGAAAGTACAAGTAAAATGATAAAAGAAAAAAGAAGTGCAGCAAGTCTGATAAAACGATCGCCAAGGAAATGAAAAAACCTTTTGAGGCAATCGTCAAATAGACTTCCAGGCATGTCCCCCTGGCTGGCTGCTCCCACGAATAAACCGCTCTCTGAAAAAATGAGGGAAGCCTTTTGTACCGATCCTCCTGTCTTCCGGATCTACAGCTGCCGGGGATAGGAGGTGCTGCCTCTTAAGATCAGACGGGGTTCATACTCAATATGATAGATCATCCCCTGACTGCTCTTATCTTGTCTCTGCCTCCGCTCTTCTATCTTTTTTAACAGGATCTCACAGGCATTTTCTCCTTTCTTAGGGGTGAAATGCTCCACTGTAGTCAGATCAATCCCTCTGAGTCCGGAAAACAACAGATTATCACATCCCAATACCGAAATATCCTCCGGTATGCGGTAGTGCCTGTCCAGCAGCGCATCCCTGATACCCAGGGCAACCATATCGTTTGTCCCCGCCACCGCCGTAATATCCGGATGCTCCCTCACAAGGGACGAAGCCAGCTCGTACCCTGTCTTATATTCCATATCTACCTCCTGAAACATAACGTCCATTTCTTCAGGAAGGCTTCTCACATAAACACTTTCTCCATATCCGGCTTCTTTGAATGCCTGGCAAAATCCCCGTATCCTTGCCCTTCTGGCTGATTGTCTCCGGGTCAGAGGCGTGGAGAGGAAAGCCACCTTCCGATGTCCTAACTGCAGAAGATGTTCCGCAAGGATCTGTCCCATCCTTTCACTGTTCAATTCCACCATGTCCATTCCTCTTACCGCATCTTTCTCACCGATCAGGATCACCGGGATCTTTTCTGAGATTTCCTGGACCAGTTCCGGAAAGCTGGGGATAAAAGTAAAAATAATACCTGACGGATTTAATTTTTCTATCTTTTTCAGATATTTCTCTTCTGTCCGGTAGTCTCTTCCTGTATTACACAGAAACACATCATATCGGTTTTTCTTTGCCGTCTTTTCAATTCCCTGGAGAAGTGAAAAGTAATAGGGATTTGTCAGATTAGGACATAGCACAAAAATGGTTCCCTGCATCTGGATCCTTGTTTTTTTCTGTTTCTTATCTATAGAATATCCAAGCTCTCTGGCTGCCTCTTCTACCTTCATGACGGTTTCTCTGGTAAAAGAAACATTGTATTTTTTATTCAGGATCATAGATACGGTAGATTGGGAAACCCCTGCTCTCCTGGCCACATCCGTGGAAGTAACATTCTTTCGGTCCATCAGACACATACCTCAACACATTTTTAGAATATTTTAGCATTGAAAACCATGTCCTACAAGAGAATGTTCCTGCATTTCCCCGCATATCCATTGCGGCAGACCCGGGTTCCATGTATTGAAAGCTTATTTTTCCCTGTATCAGGCGCCCCCTGCGCTCCCGGATAAAGCCGGGAAGGCTGTTCCGTCTTTATTTATATTCTGAAGAATAGTAGGGAATACACAGATAAGACCCTGCGTATATGGTATCCTGATCCAGGTGATTGATCTGCCGCACCTCCCGGATATAGGCATCCAGGTCTTCATACTCATGGGATGCATATTCCCGGGCGATCTCCCAGAGACTGGTTCCCGGTTCCACCTGAATGCTGGTATAATATTTGTAGCGGCTGGATTCGCTGGTTCCAGCCTCCGCAGTCCTTGTCATGGCAAAGCTTACTGAGAAAGCGATCAAAACCGCAAAACATAACAGCACTGCCAGTGATACCCCTTTTTGTTTCCTTCTTCTCATTTTCTTACCTCCTGATACTCTATGCGAACATTTATTCGCAAACATACGTTCTTTTCTGTTGCAACCATCATAATACAAGAACACATGTTTGTCAATATTTTATTCGAACAAATTTTCGGAATATGCGTTTGCATTTCCGGAGGCTATGTGGTATGATGGTAAAAAGAAAACGGAGGTATCTGTTATGTCCTATGGTAAGATCA
>CALWSM010000022.1 GCA_944384185.1 uncultured Blautia sp.
GCAGCGGCTCTTCTGGGAGCCTTCGGATATCTGGATACAGACCGGCTGAAAGGAGTCTGTATGGCGGGAGAGCTGGGGCTTAACGGCGAGATCAAAGGGGTTCGGGGGATCCTGCCCATTGTGGATACGGCGGCGGGAAACGGATGCCGGGTCTGCATTATCCCTGAGGCAAATCTTTCAGAGACAGGGGAGTGCAGCGGTATTGGGATTTTAGGCGTCAGGAGCCTGGGAGAATTTATGGAATATGCAAAACTGGAAGACTGGGGAATGAAAGCCCGTCCCTGCAAAGAGCAAAACGGCGGGAGAAAACCGGAAGAAGAAAATACGGACCAGATAGAGGAGGAATATCCGGAGGATTTCTCAGATATCCTGGGACAGGAGGCGGCTAAGCGGGCGGCGGTGATCGCAGCAGCCGGTTTTCACAATATCCTTTTTATCGGGACAAAGGGGGCGGGGAAAACCATGATCGCCAACAGACTGCCGTCGATCTTTCCACCTCTTGATAAAGAGGAGAGTATGGAGCTGTCCAGGATCTACAGTGTAGCCGGGCTTTTGGGAAAGGGAAAATCCATGATCCGGACCAGGCCTTTGCGGAATCCCCACCACACAGCTACGGCGAAAGCGCTGGCCGGAGGCGGGGCCTATCCCCTTCCCGGGGAGATCACCCTGGCCCATAAAGGGATCCTGTTTTTGGACGAGCTTCCGGAGTTTTCCAGATCTGCTCTGGAAATCCTGCGGCAGCCTTTGGAACAGGGAAGGATCTGTATCTCCAGAGTCCATGGAAATTATGAATTTCCGGCGGACTTTCTTCTGGCGGCAGCCATGAATCCCTGTCCCTGCGGCTATTATCCGGACAGAAACCGCTGCGCCTGTACCCGCCATCAGGTAGAGGCCTATCTGGGAAAGATCAGCGGACCGCTGCTGGACCGTTTTGATATCTGCACGGAGATGCGGGAGGTTCCGGGAGAAAAAATAAAAAAAGGAAGTGCAGGGAAAACCTCGGCGCAGCTGCGCAGGGAAGTGGGAAGGGTCCACCAGATCCAGAGAGAACGGTACAAAGGAACCGATATAAGGTTTAACAGCAGGCTTTCAGGAAAAGATACCGGGAAATACTGTGTGATGGAGAGACAGGCAGAGAGGCTTCTGGAGAAGGCCTATGAAAAACTGGGACTCAGCGTGAGAGGATATCATAAGATTTTGAAGACCGCCAGAACCATCGCCGATCTGGAGGGCAGCGAGCGGATCCTGGAAAATCATGTAAGTGAGGCGGTTATCTACCGATCCATGGATAAAAAATATTGGAAATAAAAAAGGAGGAGCTACATAAGATGGAAGAAAGAAGCAGAGAATGGAAGTGCGGGATAGAAGAGACCTTTTATCCGGAAAAGCTGAAAGCCTATAGTTCTATGCCGAAGACTCTCTACGTCAGAGGACAGCTGCCGGATCCGGGAAAACCGGCGGCGGCGGTGGTAGGCGCCAGGGCCTGCAGCAGGTATGGAGAATGGCAGGCATATAGATTTTCCAAAATCCTCAGTGAAAACGGCGTTCAGATCATCAGCGGCCTTGCCAGAGGGATCGACGGCATGGCCCACAGGGGAGCGCTGGAGGGCGGGGGAAAGACCTTTGCGGTCATGGGCTGCGGGACAGATATCTGTTATCCGGCAGAGCACCGGGAGCTTTATGACAGGATAATAGGAGGCGGGGGAGGGATCTTATCGGAATTTCCCGGGAAAACCCCGCCCCACGGAAAAAATTTCCCAAGGAGGAACCGGATCATCAGCGCTCTGGCAGATCTGGTACTGGTGATCGAAGCCAGAAAAAGAAGCGGCTCCCTGATCACAGCAGGGTTTGCCCTGGAACAGGGAAAGACAGTTTACGCCCTGCCGGGAAGGGTGGGAGACGCTCTGAGCGAGGGATGTAATCTTCTCATCGCAGACGGGGCGGGGATCGCCTGTTCCCCGGAAATGCTCCTGGAAGAGCTTGGGATAAGCTGTGAGGGAAAGGTTAATTTCAGGCAAAATTCAAAGATAAGACTTGCAAGCCGGGAAGAAATGGTGTATAGTTGTCTGGATTTCCAACCAAAGAATATAGAAGAGATCCATCAGGAAACTGATTTAGATATCAGGATCATCACAGAAGTTTTATTGAAATTGGAGCTTGACGGGCTGATCACAGAGCCTGTCAAGAATTACTATGCCAGAGCAGGAGGTTGACATGGCGAAATATCTGGTAATTGTGGAATCACCGGCAAAGGTAAAGACTATTAAAAAATTTCTCGGTTCAAATTACGAGGTTATGGCATCTAACGGCCACGTGAGAGATCTTCCAAAGAGCCAGCTTGGCTTTGATGTGGAACAGGATTATGAGCCGAAATATATTACGATCAGAGGAAAAGGAGATATTTTGGCGGCCCTTCGCAAAGCGGCGAAAAAAGCAGACAAGGTCTATCTGGCAACGGACCCCGACCGGGAGGGAGAGGCCATATCCTGGCATCTTTCCTACGCCCTGAAGCTGGATGGCAAAAAAATGCGCCGGATCACCTTTAACGAGATCACAAAAAGCGCAGTAAAGGCTTCCATCAAAGAGGCCAGAGATATCAACATGAATCTGGTAGACGCCCAGCAGGCCAGGAGAGTCCTGGACCGTATGGTGGGATACGAGATCAGTCCTCTTCTCTGGGAAAAAGTAAAACGGGGCTTAAGCGCCGGCAGGGTGCAGTCCGTAGCTCTCCGGATCATTGGAGACAGAGAGGAAGAGATCAGCCGTTTTATTCCGGAAGAATACTGGACCCTGGACGGGGAATTTGACATAGAGGGGGAGAAGAAACCTCTGGCCGCCAAGTTTTATGGGAATAAAAATAAGAAGATCACCATACATTCCAGAGAAGAGCTGGATAAGATCCTGAAGGAGCTTCAGGGAGTGTCCTACAGGATCGCAGAGGTGAAAAAGGGAGAGAGGAGCAAAAAGGCGCCCCTGCCCTTTACCACCAGTACTCTTCAGCAGGAAGCTTCCAAGGTACTGAATTTTTCCACGCAAAAGACTATGCGGCTGGCTCAGCAGCTTTATGAAGGGGTGGACGTCAAGGGCAGCGGCACCGTAGGTCTGATCACCTATCTCCGTACAGATTCCACCCGTATTTCAGAAGAAGCGGATCAAAACGCAAGAGAATATATCGCCGCCCAGTATGGAGAAGAATATGTGGCGGATGCAGAAAAGAAAAGCGACAACGGAAAACGGATCCAGGACGCCCATGAAGCCATCCGGCCTACCGATATCTCCAGGCTGCCGGCTCAGGTGAAGGAGTCTCTGTCCAGAGATCAGTTCCGACTGTATCAGCTGATCTGGAAGCGCTTTGCCGCCAGCAGGATGCAGCAGGCCAGGTATGAGACCACCTCGGTAAAAGTGCAGGGTGGGGAATATTATTTTACAGCCGCCGCTTCCAAGCGGAAATTTGATGGATTTATGGCCGTATATACCCAGGAAGATGAGGAAAAACAGGAAAACCAGTTCCTGGCCAAAAATCTGAAGGAAGATACCCGGATCCAATTAAAGGGCCTGAAGGAGCAGCAGCATTTCACCCAGCCTCCGGCCCACTATACAGAGGCGGCTCTGGTAAAGACCCTGGAGGAGCTGGGGATCGGAAGGCCAAGCACCTATGCGCCCACCATTACCACCATCATTGCAAGAAGATATGTGGCAAAAGAAAACAAAAATCTTTATATGACGGAATTGGGAGAAGTAGTCAATAAGATCATGAAAGACGCCTTCCCCAGTATTGTAGACGTGAACTTTACCGCTACCATGGAGCAGCTTCTGGACAGCGTAGAGGAAGGAAAGGTCCAGTGGAAGACTGTGATCCGCAATTTCTATCCGGATCTGGAGGAGGCGGTGAAAAAAGCCAGACAGGAACTGGAGCAGGTGAAGATCGAGGACGAGGTCACCGATGTGATCTGCGAGCAGTGCGGAAGGAATATGGTGGTGAAATACGGACCCCATGGAAAGTTCCTTGCCTGTCCGGGATTCCCTGAGTGTAAGAACACCAAGCCGTATCTGGAAAAGATCGGGGTTCCCTGTCCCGTCTGCGGCAGGGAGGTGGTTATCAGAAGAAGCAAAAAAGGCCGTATCTATTATGGCTGCGAGAACAATCCGGACTGTGAGTTTATGTCCTGGCAGAAACCGTCCAAAGAAAAATGTCCTTCCTGCCAGAGCTATATGGTGGAGAAGGGGAATAAGCTGGTATGCTCAAATAAACAATGCGGCTACGTAATGATGAAGCCTAAGGAACAGATTTTGGAAAACAGTATTGCCTGAAATAACCAGAGAGTTTGCATAAAGTACAGAGATTCTGCTTTACGCAAACTCTTTTTGTAATGAAATAAATAGTCTGGAAAAAATGAAAACATGACTTAATGAAGGAATTATTAGAAAACGGACAAAAAGACTGAAAATAGAAAAACTATACATTGATTTCAGAATAGTTGTATGCTAAAATGAGATATAGAAACGGAAAAGATAGATGCCGTTACTCTGTCAGCTGAGCTGCCTTAACAAAATCAAAGGAAAGGAGGTTCGCCATGAGCGTACAATTATTGGATAAGACCAGGAAGATCAACAAGCTTCTCCATAATAACCATGCCTCGAAAGTGCTTTTTAATGATATTTGTGAAGTCATGGTAGAAACATTGGATTCCAATATCCTGGTAATCAGCAGGAAGGGGAAGGTATTGGGCGTAGGCGCCTGCCCGGGAGTGGAAGAGATCAAAGAACTGATCGACAGCGAGGTAGGCGGTTATATTGATAAGCTGTTAAATGAAAGGCTTCTGGGGGTATTGTCCACAAAAGAAAATGTAAATCTGGAGACCCTGGGCTTTGAGAGCGAAAATATCGGCCGTTATATGGCTATTATCAGCCCCATCGATATAGCGGGGGAACGTTTGGGGACATTGTTTATGTACCGCAGCGAAAAAGCCTATGATATCGAGGACATTATTGTCAGCGAATATGGAACTACGGTGGTGGGCCTGGAGATGATGCGTTCTGTTCACGAGGAGAATGCAGAAGAAAACAGGAAGATCCAGGTAGTGAAATCTGCATTTAATACCCTGTCGTTTTCCGAGCTGGAAGCCATCATCCATATCTTCGACGAGCTGGATGGGGACGAGGGTATCCTGGTGGCCAGCAAGATCGCAGACCGGGTAGGGATCACCCGTTCCGTGATCGTCAACGCTCTCAGAAAGTTTGAGAGCGCAGGGGTTATTGAATCCAGATCTTCCGGTATGAAGGGAACCTACATCAAAGTCCTTAACGAGGTGATCTTTGACGAACTGGAAGAGATCAAGAAGAGAAAATTAGTGAAGAAGTAACCCGGAGAAATCTTTGCTCAGAGAAAAAGGAACCATTCCTCAGAAACTGTCTTACAGAAAGCTGCTGAGGAATGGTTCCTTTTCTTTTAAAAAAAGAGAAAAATAAGAAAATGAAAGAAAAAAAGAGTAAACAAGTGATAATTAAAAAAATACAGAAAAACACAGAAATAAATCCAGTTGCGAAAACCCGGTAAATTCACTAATATATGACTATCGGTTAGCACTCGATAGAAATGAGTGCTAATAAAACAAAAGAGTGGAAATTTTGTAAGGAGGAAATAGATATGAAATTAGTACCATTAGGAGACAGAGTTGTATTAAAACAGTTAGAAGCAGAAGAGACAACCAAGTCAGGTATCGTACTTCCGGGCCAGGCTCAGGAAAAACCTCAGCAGGCAGAAGTCATTGCCGTAGGACCGGGCGGAGTCGTAGACGGCAAGGAAGTGAAGATGGAAGTAGCCGTAGGCGATCAGGTTATCTATTCCAAATATGCAGGAACAGACGTGAAGCTTGATGAAGAGGAATATATCATCGTAAAGCAGAGCGATATCCTGGCGGTCGTAAAATAAGAGTTGCGCCGGAGCCGGTCCGGCAGGGACTGGCTGTGAGCAGAAATAACAGATAAGAATAAATAGGAGGAATGTCATCATGGCAAAGGAAATCAAATACGGAGCAGAGGCAAGATCCGCTCTGGAAGCTGGCGTTAATAAATTAGCAGATACGGTAAGAGTAACACTGGGACCAAAAGGAAGAAACGTTGTACTGGATAAATCCTTCGGCGCTCCCCTGATCACCAACGACGGTGTTACCATTGCAAAAGAGATCGAACTGGCCGACGGTTTTGAAAACATGGGCGCTCAGCTCATCAAAGAGGTTGCTTCCAAGACCAACGATGTAGCCGGCGACGGTACCACAACCGCCACTGTGCTGGCTCAGGCAATGGTACATGAAGGAATGAAGAACCTGGCGGCAGGAGCGAACCCCATCATCCTGAGAAAAGGTATGAAGAAAGCTACAGAAGCCGCTGTAGACGCTATCCAGAACATGAGCAAGAATATTGAAGGCAGAGATCAGATCGCAAGAGTTGCAGCGATCTCCGCCGGAGACGACGAAGTAGGCGAGATGGTGGCAGAAGCCATGGAAAAAGTCAGCAAAGACGGCGTTATCACTATCGAAGAGTCCAAGACTATGAAAACAGAACTGGATCTGGTAGAAGGTATGCAGTTTGACCGGGGTTATATCTCCGCATACATGGCAACCGACATGGATAAAATGGAAGCAGTCCTGGAAGATCCCTATATCCTTATTACCGATAAGAAGATCTCCAATATCCAGGATATCCTGCCTCTGCTGGAGCAGATCGTTAAGACCGGCGCAAAGCTGCTGATCATTGCAGAGGATATTGAAGGCGAAGCCCTGACGACCCTGATCGTAAACAAATTAAGAGGAACCTTCTCCGTATGCGCTGTAAAGGCTCCGGGATACGGCGACAGAAGAAAAGAAATGCTCAAAGATATCGCAATCCTGACAAACGGTACTGTGATCTCCGACGAGCTGGGTCTGGAATTAAAAGACGCAACTATGGAGCAGCTTGGACGTGCAAAATCTGTTAAAGTTGAGAAAGAAAATACAGTTATCGTTGACGGTATGGGCGATAAAGAAGAGATCGCAGCAAGAGTTGCACAGATCAAACACCAGATCACTGAGACCACATCTGATTTCGACAGAGAGAAATTACAGGAAAGACTTGCAAAACTGGCAGGCGGCGTAGCTGTTATCCGTGTAGGCGCTGCTACAGAGACAGAAATGAAGGAAGCAAAGCTCCGTATGGAAGACGCTTTAAACGCTACAAGAGCAGCAGTTGAAGAAGGTATCATCGCAGGCGGCGGTTCCGCTTATATCCACGCTTCTAAAGAAGTTGCCAAAGAGGTTGAAAAACTGGAAGGCGATGAGAAGACCGGCGCAAAGGTTGTGCTGAAAGCTCTTGAGGCTCCTCTGTACCATATCGCTGCAAACGCAGGTCTGGAAGGCTCTGTGATCATCAATAAGGTCAGAGAATCTGAAACAGGCGTTGGCTTTGACGCTCTGAAAGAAGAATACGTAGACATGGTAAAAGAGGGCATCCTGGATCCTGCAAAAGTTACCAGAAGCGCATTACAGAACGCTACCAGCGTAGCAGGAACCCTGCTGACAACAGAGTCCGTTGTTTCTACAATTAAAGAAGAAACACCTGCAGTTCCTGCTGGCGGACAGGGAATGGGAATGATGTAATCCCGGGGTCTGAGACAGATCACGGTCAGGCTCCCTTCCCAGGCAGACAAGTAAAATAAAGAAACTTGCTGCCTGGGAAGGGAGTTCTTTTATGTGTGCGATACACCCGGCAAGCAGCCGCCATGCTTGCATGAGCGGATATTTGCCGGGTAACGGACAGCGAGCGGCATGCCGCAAGCTGGCGGCGATACACCCGGCAAGCAGCCGCCATGCTTGCATGAGCGGATATTTGCCGGGTAACGGACAGGGGAAAGAATTTTCCCCTATCCGATCAGGTTTCTTGCAACTGCAAATTTTTTGTGTTACACTGTTTATCAGAACAAAGGAAATAACAGGAGGAACGTAAGATGACGGACATGTATTCGGAGCTTCTTGTGAAAAAGGAGCAGACCGTAAAAGACCAGGTGATCAAGATCCTGATGATATTTTTCCTTGTCTTTACGGCAATAGCGGGAATGATCCTTACCCCTCTGATCTGGGTGCTGACTATTGGCCTGGGTATTGCGGCGTATTTTATCCTGCCGCTTTTGGATCTGGAATATGAATATGTATTTGTAAACGGAGAGCTGGATATTGACCGGATCGCATCCAAAGCTAAGAGAAAAAGAATGAAGAGCTTTGATCTGGCAAAAATGGAAATTCTGGCTCCGGTAAATTCTCATAGAATGGATTACCAGAATCACAATACCAATATGAAGGTTCTGGATTTCTCTTCAGGAAATCCCCAGCATAAGATCTTCGCTATGATCATTCCGGATGACACTGCGGTATACCGGGTGCTTCTGGAGCCTGACAAAGAGCTGCTGGACAATATTGCAAGAAGCTGTCCGAGAAAGGTTTTTCTGGATTGACAGTTTTGTCGGAATTTGTTATATTACTGTACTATAAACAAATTGAAGGGAGAATGAAAAATGGGTAAGATTATTGGTGACGGTATTACTTTTGACGATGTTCTGTTAGTTCCGGCATATTCAGAAGTGATCCCCAATCAGGTAGAATTATCAACCTGGCTTACAAAAAAAGTGAAGCTGAACATACCGATGATGAGCGCCGGTATGGATACGGTTACCGAACACCGTATGGCCATCGCTATGGCGAGACAGGGCGGTATCGGTATCATCCACAAAAATATGTCGATCGAAGAACAGGCAGATGAAGTAGATAAGGTAAAACGTTCAGAGAATGGCGTTATTACAGACCCATTTTTCTTATCACCGGAACATACACTGGCGGACGCCAATGATCTGATGGCAAAGTTCCGCATTTCAGGAGTACCTATTACAGAAGGAAAAAAGCTGGTAGGTATCATCACAAACCGGGACCTGAAATTTGAAGAAGATTTTTCCAGAAAAATTAAAGAATGCATGACTTCTGAGGGACTGGTTACTGCAAAAGAGGGAGTCACCTTAGAGGAAGCCAAAAAGATCCTGGCAAAATCCAGAAAAGAGAAGCTTCCCATCGTAGACGACGACTTTAATCTGAAAGGTCTCATTACCATTAAAGATATCGAAAAGCAGATTAAGTATCCTCTTTCTGCAAAAGACGCCCAGGGAAGACTGCTCTGCGGCGCAGCAGTAGGTATCACCAAAAATATCATGGCAAGGATCGACGCACTGGTAAACGCCCATGTGGACGTAGTTGTGGTAGATTCTGCCCATGGACATTCTGCAAATATTATCCGGACAGTAAAAGAGATCAAAGAGAAATATCCGGATCTTCAGCTGATCGCAGGAAACGTAGCTACAGGAGAAGCTACCAAGGCGCTGATCGACGCAGGGGTGGATGCTGTAAAGGTAGGTATCGGACCTGGTTCCATCTGTACCACCCGGGTGGTTGCAGGTATCGGCGTACCCCAGATCACAGCCATTATGGACTGCTATGAAGTTGCCAAAGAATATGACATTCCGATCATCGCAGACGGCGGTATCAAGTATTCCGGTGATATGACTAAGGCTATTGCCGCCGGCGCCAATGTTTGTATGATGGGAAGCATTTTCGCAGGCTGCGATGAAAGCCCTGGAGATTTCGAGCTGTATCAGGGAAGAAAATATAAAGTTTACAGAGGCATGGGCTCCATTGCCGCTATGGAAAACGGAAGCAAGGATCGTTACTTCCAGGAAGACGCCAAGAAGCTGGTTCCGGAAGGCGTGGAAGGCCGCGTGGCATACAAAGGCCATGTGGAGGATACCGTATTCCAGCTGATCGGAGGAATCCGTTCCGGTATGGGATATTGCGGAGCAAAGGATATCGAGACTCTGAAGAGAACAGGAAAATTTGTGAAAATTTCTGCAGCGGCTTTAAGAGAATCTCATCCTCATGACATTCACATTACGAAAGAGGCTCCGAATTACAGTATTGACGAGTAAGAGAAGAAAACACAGAGATATGCGTTTTTGGAGATGAGTATAGAGCAGAGGGGCTGCTGTGCGAAACAGCGGTTCCTCTGCTTTTTCTGACTGTAAAAACGTCAGCGGAATAAGGGGAACAGGCTCTATGAGAAAAGAAGAGTACGAGGGACGCTGCGGGAAGAGACTGGCGGAGAGAAAAAAACGGAGAAGAAAAGCAAGGATCCGGAGGATCATACTTTTGGGGGCTGCAGTTCTCACAGCATGTCTCATCGCAGCAGGAGGAAAATGGATCGGAGAGATCCAGGAAGAAAAAAGGCTTTTAGAGGCCAGAAATGATTCCTTTACAGGAGCTCCGCCCTTTCAGGTGGATCTTCTGGATATCAACGAATATTCCAGGCCAGGGATCCCACTGGAGCAGATCAATGGGATCGTGATCCATTACACGGCCAATCCAGGAAGTACTGCTCAGAATAACCGGGATTATTTTGAAGGGTTGAAAGACAGCCATGAGACAAAGGTGAGCAGCCATTTTGTGGTGGGGATCGAGGGGGAGATCGTGCAGTGTATCCCCAGCTCAGAGATCGCCTACGCATCCAATTCCAGGAATTCGGATACTTTGTCCATAGAGTGTTGCCATACCGATGAAACAGGAAAATTTACAGAGGCCACTTATACATCTCTGGTCCGGCTTACCGGATGGCTCTGCTACCGGTTTAATCTTACCAGTGAAGATGTGATCCGGCACTATGATGTGACGGGAAAGATCTGCCCGAAGTACTATGTGGACCACCCGGAGGAATGGGAGCAGTTTAAAGAAGACGTGGGAGAACAGATCAAGGCTGTGGAGCAGGAGGTATTGGCTGAGAAGGGGGAATAGGAATGGAAGGCGGAGAAAAAAAGAAAAGGTTTCAGCGGCTCGGACAATTCTGGAACTACTGCAGATCCCATATGTGGTGTTCTTTTGCGCTGGCTATCTTAGTGGCAATTATTTTATTGATGGGGATCATGTGGGTTTATATGAAGAACCAGTACTATACCCATCTTGTAGAGACCACCTATACTACGGAAGAAGCGCTGATGAATTCTGTCAGTATTAATATGCGTAACCAGATGGAGACTTATATTGACTTGGGATCCGGGCTTTCTGTTGATGAGGAAACCCTTGAGGCTGTCCAGAACTTTGTAAGCAATGACAGGGATGCGCAGACTAATAAAACTATGAGTAACACGCTGAAGTCTGCAGCCAGAAGCTCCAGCTTCATTGTGGGGATTGCCATTGCTTCGGAGGAGGGGATTCTGTATCAGTATGATAAAAACGAGATGAGGATTTCCGGATCGAAACCCATCTGGGAGGATGAGTCGGAAGATGCCATAAAAGAAGTATTTTCGAAAATTAAAGATCAAAATGGGAAAAATGTAATACCAAGATATCAGATCGTTACGCATCCTATGATACATCCGAATATGGAACAGGTTGGGATGATCCATATTGCCTTTCCTTTGAAAAATCTTAATTCTTACCAGAATGTGGAATATATTATGCTGGTAACCTATCAGACCCAGCCATTGGCAAGCTTCCTCAGACAAATGAATCAGAACCAGGAAGAATACATACAGGCATATATTGAGGATAGCGGCGGAGAGATCATACTGCATACCCAGGGGAAAAAATACATGGGGATTTCTTCCGAAGATTATCAGAATAAAAAACAGCTGACAGGACTGACGGCGCAGATCGGAAGCTATGGCTGGACCCTTCATGCAGTTATAGATGAAGAAATACTGATGAGTAAGGTAGATGATATATATGGACGTATGGTGCTTCTTTATGCAGCGGCCATCCTGGTTATCCTCCTGATCTTATTTTGGACGACTAATCGGATCCTTCATCCGGTCAAGATCATCAGTAATTCCATAAAAAGAGTAGAAGACAGTGAAACCAGAGAAAAGATTTCGATTGAGGGAACCAATGAGATCTGGCAGCTGGCTCAGGAATATAACGATATGCTCCAGAAAATCAGAAAAGCGGCCCAGGAAGTGGAAGAGCAGCATGATAAGGTGATCGAGTCTTTAAAGATGAAGCAGAGAGCAGAAAGAGAAGCTTTGGAATCTCAGATTAACGCACATTTTATCTGCAATACTCTGAATGCGATCAATTATGAAGCGATGGAAAGCGGAAACTTTAAAGTATCGATCCTGCTGAAAAAGTTATCGAATATTCTCCGGTATACCTTTGATCAGAAGCATCAGAATGTGTATATGTTCCAGGAAATCTCATGGATAGAACAGTATCTTTTTCTCCAGAGGGAGAGGTTGGATAATGTCTTTTCATATGAGATCTCCTTTGACTCCGATTACGATAACTGGCCATGCAGAAAGCTTATGCTCCAGCCCTTTGTGGAAAATTCTATTGTTCATGGATTTGAGGGAAGAGAAAACGGAGGCAGAATAAAGATAACCGGAGAAGGGTATAAAGAATTTTTGAAGATCATAATAGAAGATAACGGTCAGGGTATGACGCCGAAAAGAAAGGCGGTGATCCAGGAGATACTGGAAAATCCAATGATGGCCAAAAAAAGAGAAGTTGGAATCGGGATTTCCAACGTTATTACCCGGATGAGAATGTATTATGGAAATAAAATGAGTGTAGCCTTCTGGACTGAAGAGGGCAAAGGTACAAAGTTTACCTTTATTCTTCCAATGGCGGAATAAAAAAGGGGGAAAGCTTATGAGGATTTTAATTGCAGAAGATGAACGGAGAGCCATGCGGGGGCTGAAGAATCTGATCACATCCATTTCAGAACAGTATGAAGTAGTTGCAGAGGCCTCTAATGGGCGGCAGGCTCTGGAATTGATACAGGTTGTAAAGCCGGACGTAGTATTTACAGATCTAAAGATGCCCTATATGGACGGGATGTCTCTGATAAAGGCGTCGCAGGCAGCCGGAATTTCTGCCCAGTATGTAATTGTTACGGCTTACGAGGAATTTGAGGCGGCCAGAGAGGCTATCGTGTTGGGCGTTAAGGATTATCTGGTAAAACCCATCACGTATGATGAAGTTTTTGATCTGATGAAACGGCTGGAGAAAAAGAAAGGAGAACATAACAGCGATGAAATCGTAAGATTAAAGGAGCGGTATCCGGATGTCCATCCGCTGGTGATAAAGTGTCTGAACTTTATTGAAAAAGGCTATGGCTCGAAAATTAACCAGAAGGACCTTGCGGAGAATCTGGGAATCTCTCAGGAATATCTGTGCTACCTTTTTAATAAGGAGATGGGAGAAACCTTTTCGAAATTTGTGAAGAATTATCGGATAGAAGCAGCCAAAAAGCTTCTTCTGGCAGGCTATCCCAAAGATGAGCTCCCTTATCATGTGGGATTTTCCGATCCGAAATATTTTAACAAGGTTTTTCGTGAAACGGTGGGAATGAGTGTTTCAGAATATTTGGAAGAAAATAAGAGATAAGGGAGAAAGTTGAGAATAGAGGCTGTCGCAATCTGCTCTGCTCCCTTCTAAGTGACAAGCTTTAATGATTTCATTTGTCTACCTAGAAGGGAGCATAGCAGTTAATGCTACAGCCCTTATTTTTTTTATCTTAAAATTTTCTCCAAATCTTAAAATATTACTTTAAAATTTTCTTCCAAATCTTAAAATGGAAAGTTTTATATAAAGTGACGAAAATATATAATAAATACATCAAAAAAATATACAAAGTGTAAGGAGGAAAAGGTATGAAAAAAAGATTTCAAAAGCTGGCAGCCCTGTTTTTGGCCGGCGCAATGACTGCAGCTCTTGTATCAGGCTGCGGCGGAACATCGTCAGGAGGAAGCTCCTCGGACTCCGGTGAGGGAGAAAGCAGTTCTTCAGGAGAAGCGGCGGAAGTGACTTTGTGGCACTACTTTGAAGCAGAGGCTCCTGCTTTCGAGGCTCTGATCGAAGAATATAACGAATCTCAGGACGCTATCCACATTACACCGACCTTTGTTTCCCGTGAAGAACTGATGAATCAGTATACCATTGGAGCGGTTTCCGGAGAACTCCCGGACATTGGTATGGTAGATTCACCGGATATGGCTTCCTATATCTCTTTGGGCGTGTTTGAAGATATCACAGAAGATATCCAGGACTGGGAAGGTCTGCAGTATTTCTATGATGGACCGCTGTTAAGCGTACAGGATGCGGAAGGAAAATATTACGGACTTCCTCAGAACTCCAATTGTCTGACACTTTGCTGTAACATGGATATCCTCAATGCAGCAGGCTATGACGCACCGCCGACTACCTGGGACGAATTCAGGGAAGTATGCGAGAAGACAACAGATGCGGCTAATGGAGTTTACGGATTTTCTATGTGTGCCATCGGAACAGAGGAAGGTACCTTCCAGATCCTGCCATGGATCTGGTCAGCAGGCGGAGATATCAGTGATCTCACCAGCGCAGGCTC
Organism: uncultured Blautia sp.; assembly: GCA_944384185.1. Taxonomy (GTDB): domain Bacteria; phylum Bacillota; class Clostridia; order Lachnospirales; family Lachnospiraceae; genus Blautia. Next base: position 14,428 of record CALWSM010000022.1, read on the forward strand.
AGTAAAAGCTATTCAGTTCCTTACCGATCTGGTTCAGGACGGATATATGAGCAAAGAAGTTGTCAACTGGCAGCAGTCAGACGCCTATAATGCATTCTGTGCAGGCAAGGCGGCTATGTTTGAATCCGGAACATGGCAGCTGCAGGATATTGATGAAAAAATTAATGGAACGTTCAATTATGAGTATGGTCTGCTTCCAATGGATCAGGAAAACGCTTCCTGCATCGGCGGTGAAAACTTTGGCGTCTGCACAGGTACAGAGTATAAAGATGAATGCGTAGACTTCCTGAAATGGTTTATGAGCGCAGAAAAGAACGCTGAATTTACAGCGGCGGCTACCAAACTTCCGGTTCGTTCTGATGCTGTAGGACTGCAGGAGATCTTTACATCAGATGAAAGATATGCGGTATTTAATGAAGAAATGAATTATGCAAGACCTCGTGGACCGCACGCTCAGTGGCCGACACTTTCAGAAGCATTATACAATGCTACACAACAGGCTATGCTGGGCGACCAGTCGGTAGAAGATGCTTTGGCTGGAGCGGCGGCAGTTATTGATCCGATTCTTGCAGAAGATCCTCTTCCGGAATCATCTGCCGGCGGAGGAGTTGCAGAAGATGTAAATCAATAACAGAGAGATCTTAAGATCTAATCTGAACAGGTAATGAGGGAGCCTCGGAAACAGTCTGGTATCCGGCTGGATTCCGGGGCTCTTCTTATATTAAGAAGGGAGTGCGTGAAATGAAGCTGAGTATAGCTGCAAAAAAGAAAAGAGAAGCATATATTTTTATACTTCCCGGTTTTTTGTATCTGCTGATCGTCTGTGGATATCCGTTGATCTATAATGTAGTGTTGAGCTTTAAAAACATGAATGTAAAGAATATGGCCACAGGGACCTCCGTATTTGTGGGACTGGAAAATTATAAGACTTTGTTTGCAGATCCTACTTTTCAGATGGTATTTAAAAACACCATAATCTTTACCTTAGCTTGTCTGGCCATCCAGTTTACCATCGGTTTTATGTTTGCCATGTTTTTCTCAAAAAAATTTACGCTGGCAGGACCTGTCCGCGGCTTGATACTGGTGGGATATATGATGCCTATGTCGGTTACGGCGCTCCTCGGCAAAAATTTATTCCTGTTGGATGGCGGAGTGATCAATGACCTTTTAATGAAGCTTCACCTGGTTTCACAGCCGGTGGACTGGCTGGTAAGCGGAGGAACGGCTCTGGCTGCTGTTATAGCGGTAAACTGCTGGGTAGGTATTCCTTTCAACATGCTTCTTCTTACATCTGGTCTTACCGGCATTTCCGACGATATTTACGAAAGTGCATCTATCGATGGAGCCAACAGATTCCAGAGATTTCTGTATATTACCTTGCCTTTGATGAAACCTGCCATGCTTTCTGTATTGATGCTGGGATTCATTTATACATTTAAAGCTTTCGACCTTATGTACATCATGACATCAGGAGGCCCCTATAATTCTACAGATGTTCTGGGAACTTATGCATATTCTAAGGCGTTTACACAGTATGAATTTTCTCAGGGCTCTGCCATTGCGATGGTACTTTTTGTGTGTCTGTTCCTGGTCGGGCTGTTTTATCTGAAATTATTAAGTAAGGAGGATGACTAGAATGAGTAATGAGAACGTTAGACCTGTCAAAAAACATTATTTGCAGACAAAAGAAGGCCGCAGAAATGTGATCAATTGTGTCGTAGCGGTTTTAATAGCCATATTCTTTCTGTTTCCGATTTACTGGCTGATACAGATGTCCTTTAAGACAGACATGGAAAGCTTTGGAAAAATTGTTACCTACTATCCTCATGAATTTACGATCGATCCCTGGCTGCAGAACCTCCAGGATGCAGATTTCCTTACCTCTTTGCGGAACAGCGTTCTGATCGCTTTTTGCGCAATGCTCATATCTCTGTTATTCGGTGTACCGGCTGCGTATGGAATGGGACGCTACCAGGTAAAGGGGACAAAGTCATTTATGCTTACATTTTTGGTAACACAGATGCTTCCTGCTTCTGTAATGCTTACACCTATGTATCTGACCTTTACAAAACTGCATTTGCTGGGAACCTACTGGGCACCGGCTATTGCGGTAGCATCCGGCTCCGTGCCGTTTATCGTGGTAACTCTGCGCCCGTATTTTAAAAGCATTCCGGTGTCTCTTGATGAAGCGGCAAGAATTGACGGATGCGGCGTATTCCGTTCTTTCTTTAAGATTATGATCCCGACGATCAAAACAGGTATCATTACGGTTGTTGTTATTTCTTTCCTGAACGGCTGGAACGATCTGATCTATTCCATGACCTTTAATGTGGATGCAGATATGAGACCATTGACGGCTAATATCCGGAAATTCCAGAGCAAGTACGGAACAAAGTGGAACTGTATTATGGCATATGGTGCGATTTTGGTTATTCCTGTTATCCTTGCATTTATCTTCCTCCAGAAATACATTGTCGGCGGTCTTACCGCCGGTGCGGTCAAAGAGTAAGAGGAACAAAAAGGTAAATATTTGTCTGGTTTTCTATATGATTTGACTGGCGGAATCTATGGGGAAAATTTATAATCAGAGCTATAGAAAGGAGAACGATTATGACAGACATCATCAGAAGAGAGGGGGAGCCTACCGGGGACTTCCGCTCAGACAACAATTTCTTATTAGGGTATTTTGAGGTCAGGGACAACGCCCTGCATTACCGCTATGACGCAGAGCGGGTGATCGTGGAACCCTGGGGTGCCAACAGCCTGAGGGTCCGGGCTTCCAAGATGCCCGAGATGCCCCAGGAGCTCTGGGCCCTGGAGGGAAAACCGGAGGGAGATGCCCCAGAGATCGAGATTCATGAGTTCAGCGCAGAGATCACAAACGGAAAGATCAAAGCAGTGATCAACAACATCGGAAAGCTGACCTTCTATAATCAGAAGGGAGAGGTGCTCCTGGAGGAATATGTGCGGAACCGGGAGGATATGTTCGCAGAGACCTGCAGCTCTCTGGAAGTAGAAGCCAGGGAATTCAAGCCTATTATCGGCGGAGACTATCAGCTGACCATGCGTTTTGAGTCCAATCCCAATGAGAAGATCTATGGTATGGGACAGTATCAGCAGAAATTCCTGGACGTAAAAGGCGCAGAGCTGGAACTGGCACACAGAAATTCTCAGGCCAGCGTTCCTTTTGCCCTGTCTTCCCTGGGATACGGATTCCTCTGGAATAATCCGGCAGTGGGAAGAGTGAGCTTTAATAAAAACATCACTTCTTGGCTGGCCCAGTCCACGAAGAAATTAGACTATTGGATCACCGCAGGGGATACGCCGGCGGAGATCGAGGAGGCCTATGCGGGCGCTACAGGAAAAGTTCCCATGATGCCGGAATACGGCATGGGATTCTGGCAGTGCAAGCTCCGCTACCAGACCCAGGAGGAGCTGCTGGAAGTAGCCAGAGAGTATAAGAGAAGAGGGATTCCCATTGATGTGATCGTGGTAGACTTTTTCCACTGGCCGAAACAGGGCGACTGGAGATTTGATCCCACATACTGGCCGGATCCGGACGCCATGATCCGGGAGCTGAAGGAAATGGGGATCGAGCTGATGGTTTCCATCTGGCCCATGGTAGACTATAAGAGTGAAAACTTTGAGGAGATGAAGGCGAAAGGGCTCCTTACAAGAGTGGAAAAAGGTGTCCGCATTGACAATACCTACATGGGAAATACCATCCAGTATGACCCCACCAATCCGGAGGCAAGAGAGTATGTCTGGGGCAAGGCGAAGAAGAATTACTACGACAAGGGCGTAAAGATCTTCTGGCTGGACGAGGCGGAACCGGAGTATACGGTATATGATTTTGAGAACTACCGTTATCATCTGGGCCCGAATGTCCAGATCGGAAATATTTACCCTGTGATGTACGCCAAGACTTTCTTTGACGGTATGCGGGCGGAAGGCCAGGAAGAGGTTGTGAACCTGCTCCGCTGCGCCTGGGCAGGCAGCCAGAAATACGGAGCTCTGGTATGGTCCGGAGATATCCATTCTACCTTTGAAAGTCTCCAGAACCAGTTTGCCGCAGGCCTGAATATGGGGATTTCCGGTATCCCATGGTGGACCACAGATATCGGCGGATTTTTCGGGGCGAATATTTATGACGAAGACTATCATGAGGTATTTGTCCGCTGGTTCGAGTATGGAACTTTCTGCCCGGTAATGCGTCTTCACGGATACCGTATGCCATATCAGCCACAGTACGGGACCACAGGAGGTGCGGAATGCGTTTCCGGAGCGCCTAATGAGATCTGGTCCTATGGGGAAGAAGTTTATGAGATCTGCAGGAAATACATAGAGCTGAGAGAGGCCATGCGTCCTTATATCAGGACTCTCATGGAGGCTGCCCATGAAAAGGGAACGCCCATAATGCGGCCGATGTTCTATGATTTCCCGGAAGATAAGGCATGCTGGGAAAATGAGAGCCAGTATATGTTCGGACCGGATATCCTGGTAGCTCCTGTTATGGAGAGAGGACAGAAGACAAAAGAAGTCTATCTTCCAAAGGGAAGCGCCTGGACAAATCCCTGGACAGGAGAAAGCTATGAGGGCGGACAGACGGTGGCCGTAGAGACTCCTCTGGAGCAGATCCCTCTGTTTACAAGAAATGATTTTAAATTAGAAGTATAAGAAAAAAGCCGCCGGAGCCTTAATACAGAGAGAATCCATATCTGGAACCGTATTATGCCCGGCGGCTTAAAAGATATTGGGAGGATTTATACATATGCTGAGACAAGTGGGAAATAAAGTGTACAGGCGTTTTGACAAGGAACTGCTGTGTATCCAGCCCTGGGGGAAAAACAGCTTCCGGGTGCAGGCTACCCAGCGCCACGAATTGATGGAGGATCCGGATATCTCCGCCCTTCTTCCGGCGAAGGAGACAGATGTGAAGGTTTATGAGAGAGGGACGGATACAGTGATCGAAAACGGAAAGATCACCTGTGAGATCACCAGAACAGGGAAACTCCGTTTCTTAAATCAGGATGGAAAGCTGCTTTTGGAGGAATATGAAAGGATCCGGGGAATGCAGGAAGAGGGCAGGAAAGAATTTAACAGTGCCCTGGAGATTGTTCCAAGAACCTTTGAACCCAGGCAGAGTACGGATAATTATCGTCTGACCGTCCGGTTTGAGCCAATAGAAGGGGAGAAGCTTTACGGGATGGGACAGTATCAGCAGCCCTATCTGGACGTAAAGGGCTGTACCCTGGAGCTGGCCCACAGAAATTCCCAGGCCAGCATTCCCTTTGTTCTTTCCAGCAACGGATACGGATTTTTGTGGAACAATCCGGCTATCGGCTCTGTAACCTTCGGGAAAAATGTGACTCAGTGGACGGCCCAGTCTACGAAACAGATGGACTACTGGATCACTGCAGGAGACAGCCCGGCAGAGATCGAGGAGGCTTACGCCGACGCTACGGGGAAGGTTCCTATGATGCCGGAGTACGGTATGGGATTCTGGCAGTGCAAGCTCCGCTATCAGACCCAGGAAGAGATCCTGGAGGTGGCAAGGGAATATCACCGGAGAAAGCTGCCTGTAGATGTGATCGTGGTAGACTTCTTCCATTGGCCTCATGAGGGAGACTGGAAGTTTGACCTGGATTACTGGCCGGATCCGGAGGCGATGGTACGGGAACTGAAAGAGATGGGAATGCACCTGATGGTTTCTATCTGGCCAACGGTAGACGGAGAGAGCGAAAACTATCAGGAGATGGAAGAGCTGGGGTATCTGACCAGATCCGAGCAGGGCAAGCGTCTGGGGCAGCTTGGCAATGCGGCTATCATTGACGTGACAAATCCAGAGGGAAGAGAATATGTGTGGAGCAAGATCAGGAAAAATTATTATGAGAAAGGTATCCATATTTTCTGGCTGGACGAAGCGGAACCGGAGTTTACCGGATATGAGTTCTCACACTACCGGTATTTCCGGGGAGCGGATATGGAAGTGGGAAATATTTTCCCCAGAGAGTACGCCCGGATGGCCTACGAGGGAATGGAGAAAGAAGGGCAGGAGAATATCCTCAATCTTCTTCGCTGCGCCTGGGCAGGCAGCCAGAGATACGGAACACTGGTATGGTCCGGGGACATTGATTCTTCTTTCCGTTCTCTGCGAAACCAGCTTGCGGCAGGGCTGAACATGGGAATCTCCGGCATCCCCTGGTGGACTACGGATATCGGAGGCTTCCACGGCGGAAATATCCATGATCCCAAATTTAAGGAACTGCTGGTCCGCTGGTTTGAGTTCGGAGCCTTCTGCCCGGTAATGCGTCTCCACGGATTCCGGGAGCCTTTTAAGGCCCCTCTGGGAACTACCGGCGGCGGAAAACACAACAGCGGAGCGGAAAACGAAGTGTGGAGCTATGGAGAGGAAGTCTATAAGATCTGTGAGAAATATATCCTTCTCAGAGAAAGAATGCGTTCCTATGTAAGACAGATCATGGAAGAGGCTCACAAGAAGGGAACGCCGGCGATGCGTCCCCTGTTCTATGATTTCCCGGAGGACAAGAAAGCCTGGGAGATCGAAGATGAGTATATGTTCGGGCCGGATCTTCTGGTAGCGCCTGTTTTATATGAGGAGCAGAGGGAAAGAACCCTCTATCTGCCGGAAGGCCTCTGGAGGGATATCAACGACGGCCGGGAATATGAAGGCGGAAAGGAGATCACCGTATCGGCGCCTCTTGACCAGCTTCCGGTATTTGCCCGGGCAGGTAAGCTGACGGAACTGTAAAAACAGAAAGGGTGTAAAACATGGGTAAAAAGAAAACGGAAAGAAATATTTGGGGATTTGACGGAAGCTTTATGAATATCTGCGACAGAATCTTTGACGTGATGGCCCTGGGATTTCTGTGGATTTTATGCAGCCTCCCCCTTGTGACCATAGGGGCCTCCACCTCGGCGTTATATTACGCCATGGTGAAATGTGTCAAGAACAGGAACGGATATATTGCCAGAGAGTTTTTCCGCTCTTTCCGGCTGAACTTTATGTCCGGATGTTTTATCTGGATCCTGGTGGTTGCGGCGACTTTTGCCATGCATCTGAACATCGGGATCCTGATGAAGGAGACCGACGGTTATGTGGGGCTGTTCTTTATCTGTGTCTACGCCCTTACCTCTGTATGGATCCTTGCCTTTGCCTGTTACGTGTTTCCGGCTCTGGCACGTTTTGATATGAGCAGCGGCTGGCTGATCAAGCTGGCCATGTATATGACGGTGCGGTATTTTGGCACAACCCTTGCCCTGCTTCTGGTGCTGGCCTGCGCAGGAGCGATCATCTGGCGCTTCCCGATCCTGGTGATCTTCGCTCCGGGACCGGTGATCTTTCTTATGTCGGAATTTCTGGAACGGGTGCTGAAAAAACATGAACCCGGCCGGGAGGCGGAGAAAGAAAACCGGGAACCGGCCAAAGAGTAGCCGGCAGGAATTGTGGAAACCGGCGGCAGAATCAGGGCTTATCAAATTTTGTAGGAGGAAAGATCGTGAAATTTACAAATGGATACTGGCTTTTGCGAAAGGAAATGGAACCCGCCTATGGGGTGGAATATGCAAGCCATAAAATAGAAGAGGATACATTGACCGTATATCTTCCCAGCAAACATATTGCAGGGAGAGGGGATTGTCTGAATATCCCCATGCTGACCCTGACCCTTACCAGTCCTATGGAAGGCGTCATCAAGGTTTCAGCGGTACATCACGCCGGGGCGCTGTATAAAGGGCCCTTCGCCTGGGTAAACCAGACAGATCCCAAGGTGGAGATCACAGAGACGGATACCCAGGTGATCTACCGCTCCGGGTCCCTGCGGGCGGTGATCGACAAGGCCCCGGCAGGATATAAACTGGCTTTCTATGAGGGAGAGAAATTCCTTACAGAGTCCAGCTTCCGCAACCTGGCGCATATGTATAATAACAAGACAGAGAAATCCTATATGCTGGAACAGCTTTCCATTGATGTGGATGAATATATCTACGGACTGGGCGAGCGGTTCACGCCTTTTGTGAAGAACGGGCAGGTCGTGGAAATGTGGAATGAGGACGGCGGCACTGCCAGCGAGATCGCCTATAAGAATATTCCTTTCTATGTGACCAACAAAGGATACGGCGTTCTGGTGGATAATGTGGGAGACGTGGCCTTTGAGATCGCCAGCGAGAAGGTGGAGCGGATACAGTTTTCCGTGGAGGGAGAGCGGCTGGATTATTATTTCATCAGCGGCGGCAGTCCTATGGGAACCGTGGAAAAATATACGGAGCTTACCGGAAAACCGGCCCTGCCTCCGGCCTGGTCCTTCGGCCTTTGGCTGACCACTTCTTTTACCACCAATTATGACGAGGAGACGACCTCCAGCTTTATACAGGGAATGGCGGACAGGAAGATCCCCCTTCATGTATTCCATTTTGACTGCTACTGGATGGACGCCTATGAATGGTGCAACTTTATCTGGGACCCGAAGACCTTTCCGGATCCCAAAGGAATGCTCCAAAGATACCATGACCGGGGACTGAAGATCTGCGTCTGGATCAATCCTTATATCGGACAGAAATCCGTGCTCTTTAAAGAAGGTATGGAGAAAGGATATCTGGTAAAGAAAAAAGACGGCAGCGTCTGGCAGTCGGATCTGTGGCAGCCGGGCATGGGACTGGTGGATTTCACCAATCCGGATGCGGCGGCCTGGTATCAGGAGAAGCTGAAAACCCTTCTGGACATGGGAGTGGACTGCTTCAAGACAGATTTCGGAGAGAGGATTCCGGTAAAGGATATTGAATACTTTGATCATTCGGATCCGGTGAAAATGCATAACTATTATACCTATCTTTATAATAAGACAGTATTTGAACTTCTGGAAAGAGAGCGGGGCAAAGGAGAAGCGGTATTGTTTGCCCGTTCCGCTACCGTAGGAGGGCAGCAGTTCCCGGCGCACTGGGGCGGCGACTGTTCTGCAACCTATGTTTCCATGGCGGAAACCTTAAGAGGCGGATTGTCTCTTTCTTTAGGGGGATTCGGCTTCTGGAGCCACGATATCAGCGGCTTTGAAAGCACTGCAACTCCGGATATCTACAAGAGATGGTGCCAGTTTGGACTTTTAAGCTCCCACAGCCGTCTCCATGGTTCCGCTTCCTACCGTGTGCCCTGGCTTTTTGACGAGGAAGCCTGCGATATCCTCCGGGAGTTTGTGAACCTGAAATGCCGGCTGATGCCTTATATTTACGGACAGGCTGTGAAGTCCCATGTAAAGGGTACGCCGCTCCTTCGCCCCATGTTCCTGGACTTCCCCCAGGACAGAGCCTGCGATACCCTGGATCGCCAGTATATGCTGGGAGATTCCCTGCTGGTAGCGCCGGTGTTTAAAGAATCCGGAGAAGTAGACTACTATCTGCCGGAGGGAACCTGGGTGAACATTCTTACCGGAGAGAAGAAAACCGGAGGAAGATGGCTGAAAGAAACCCACGACTATCATTCCCTGCCGCTCATGCTCCGGCCAAACAGTATCCTGCCTGTGGGAAACAACGATCAGACGCCGGATTACGATTTTGCCGATCAGGTAACCCTTGTGATCGGGGAATTTGAAGAAGGAGCGCAGACCTTGGTAGAGATCCCGGATACAAAAGGAAATACGGTGATGAAGGTACAGGCCAGAAGACAGGGAGAGGAGATCCTTCTTTCTGTAGAGGGCGGAAAGGGCAATTTCC
>CALWSM010000023.1 GCA_944384185.1 uncultured Blautia sp.
TAAATCATAATTTCTACTTTTTCCTTTTCGCTGTTGAAAAAGAAAATATGATAAGATAATATGTCAACATCTTTCTGGAATTGATTTATCATGTCCAATGACCTCTTGAGACTTTGTAGCGGAACTTTCCCATCATTTTTCACAAGTAAAATTCCTTGCCTGCATACCGGAATAATCAAAAAATTTTTGCCTATCTTAAAGATATACACAAAAAAATAAAATTTTTTTGAAAAACTGTAACGAAATCAAATAAATTTCTATTTATATGATAGAAGCTGCTAATACTAGGGGGTGATAAGAACACATGCAAGAGAATAGTCCTATTGAAGACATTTATACGGAATATGCAAATACAGTAAAGCATTTTTTAGTTTCTCTTTCTGGTAATTTCGATCTGGCAGAAGATTTAACGCAAGAAACTTTTTACCAGGCATACAAGTCCATTCACCGCTATAATGGGAAATGTAAAATTTCTGTTTGGTTATGTCAAATAGCAAAACATTTATATTTCGACCATTTAAAAAAGGAAAAACATCTATCTACCACAGAATTTCAAAATTTAGAATTATTTGAAAATGCAAATGGTAACAGAAGTCTTGAAGAAGACTATCTTGTAAAAGAAAGAATAAAAGAGTTATTATTTGCGGTGAAACAGGCAAAAGAACCTTATGGACAAGTGTTTTTGCTACGTGCTTATGAAGAAATGAGTTTTAGGGAAATAGGTAATGTTTTCGATAAATCTGAAAATTGGGCGCGTGTCAATTATTATCGTGCTAAAAAATGGATTAGGGAGGTATTAGTAGATGAAAGTAACATGTGATATCATTAATGATTTAATCCCCTCATACATTGATAATGTTTGTTCCGAAGATAGCCGCAAATTAGTAGAAGAACATATAAAACACTGTCCTAAATGTGCTAAGGAATTAGAGTACATGAAATCGCCTATGGATTTTCCTGTATTAAAAGAAGATGGAAAAAGTAAAGACCCGTTTTTAAAAATCAGAAAAAAGGTTCGTATTAGAATTGGCGTTTCCATTATTATAACTTGCTTATTAATGATATTAGCTATGTTTTCTATTCAGGAAATTGGAGTCCTTCATGATTATTTTTATCCTATGAGTGAAGCAGTAATTGATAATGAGACAGATCAAGAAGGTTGGAGTTCCGTCCGCATAGAAGATAGTGATTTTCTGAATTTTTCTTCCATTTTTTATGATAAAAAAGTGGTTAATGATGCTAATAGTAGCGGATATGTAACTATTCGTATATTAGATGAAAATGAGAATATCATACTTGACGAAACAACAATTAAGCCAGGTGATTCTATTAGTCTTAAATTTTTAAAAGATCATAAAAATTATATAGTGCAATCAAAGTGTAAGGAAGGAAGATTTTTTTTGAATTTTGTATAGTTCTCAATAATTATTTTTCAGAACTATGCAACACAAATAGAAAAAAGCCTGTAAACACAGACTTTTAACAGTGGAAGCAACGGGGCTCGAACCCGTGGCCTCTCGCGTGTGAGGCGAACGCTCATCCCAGCTGAGCTATGCTTCCCGGTATGACTGGAGCATACGGGACTTGAACCCGTGGCCTCCACACTGCCAGTGTGGCGCGCTCCCAACTGCGCTAATGCCCCATGCATTTTTTTATTATAACACGTATTTTCATAAATGCAAGAAAAATTTCTTCAATTTCACGATTTTATGATACCAGGAACATAAGGTCTGCACACACTTGGCCTTGCGCATAAGCGGGCGCAGGACCTTGGGATCCTGGTATTGTAAAATCATTCACCGCTTATCTCCACCAGATTTCTCAGCTTTACCCCCTTCAGGTACCGGTACAGATTGTCCACGCAGATGTCTACCACATTGTCCAGCGTCACAGAAAGATGATATCCTCCTGAAACATGAGGCGTAAGGAACACCTGAGGCATATCCCACAAAGGGTGATCCTCCGGCAGAGGTTCCGGATCTGTTACATCCAGGGCAGCTCCTCCCAGTCTTCCCTCTTTTAGCGCATGGTACAGATCTTCTGTGGAAACCGTATCCCCTCTTCCTCCGTTTAAGAAAAGGCTTCCCGGTTTCATCTGTGCAAAAAACTCTTTTCCAAAGAAACCTTTATTCTCCTGGGAGCTTGGGAGGAAAGAAACCACCGCATCCGCCTTAGGCAGGAACCCCTGGATATCTTCCTGGAGATGGAGCTCGTCTACATATTCCGGACAGGGAATGTAAGTTCTTTTGATACCGATCACATAAGCCCCCAGGGAATGGGCCATTCTGGCAAAATGCTTTCCGATATCTCCCAGTCCCATGACCATGACTGTAGTGTCGCTGATAGAAGTAACGGCTCCCTTATCCCCCCATTTATGGTCTTTCTGATCATCCCGGTAAAGATGCAGCTTCTTCTGCATCGCCAGGAGCATGGCAAACATATGCTCGGATACCGCCTGGCCATATGCGCCGCTGCAGGAAGTCAGGATCCGGTCTCCCATGATCTCTGCCTTCCCATAGGCGTCAAATCCAGCGGAATTCAGCTGCAGCCATTCCAGTTTTTTTGCTTTTTTCACCATTTCCGGAGGAACATTCCCCAAAATGATCTGCGCCTGATCCACCTGCTCCTGGGTAACCGTTTCCGGATCCGCATAGATAAAGTTTAGATTCTGTCCGCATTTTTCCAATAATTCCCGATGTCTGGCATTCACAGGAATTACTGTGAGTATGGTCTTTTCCTGCATAAAATACCGCCTTCCTTTTCTGAAAATAATTGTCCGCCCTTACGTCCTGTCTGTAAGGGTATGGATCTTATTCCGTATCCTCTGAAGGGCATTGTCTATGGATTTGGGGGATTTCTCCATCTTCCATGCGATCTGGTGGTAGTCCATCCCCTCCAGATAAAGCTCCAGGACCTGATTTTCAAAAGGGCTCAGTCTTTTTCTGATCTCCTCCTGCATATGGTCTGCATTTTCTCTGTCAATCACGATCTCTTCCGGATTCTGCTGTTTGGTATCCTCCGTATCCTTTAAAGGACTGTTTTCCTCGCTTAAAGAAATGTAAGAATTTAATGGCCTGTGCTTTTGTCTTCCTGATATTTCAATGGCTTTATAAATCTGTCTCTCCACGCACAGATTGGCAAATGTGGCAAAAGAAGCATTTTTATCCGGACGGTAATCCTGCACTGCCCGGAAAAGGCCGATCATCCCCTCCTGGATCAGGTCTTCCTGTTCTCCTCCGATGAGAAACATAGCATGGGCTTTTTTTCGGACCATGCCTTTATATTTATCCATCAGAAACTCTTCCAGCTTCTTTTCTCCATGTTGCGCCCGGCGGATAATCTCCTCATCGGAGATCTCTTCGTACTCTTTCCTCATATCTGAAACCTGTTTTACTTTACTTGCTTAATCTCTGCCTCACGATCTCATAAGCCAGCACTCCTGCAGCCACAGAAGCGTTTAAAGAATCTATATCTCCTTTCATGGGAATAGACGCAATGAAATCGCATGTTTCTTTTACCAGCTTGGATACGCCCTGGCCCTCGTTGCCAATGACCAACCCTATAGGGCCTTTCAGATCCAGATCATACATCCGGGTGCCTCCCATATCTGCGCATACAAACCAGATCCCCTCTTTTTTCAGGCTTTCAATAGTCCTGGCGATATTGGTCACCTTTGCCACAGGCGTATAGTTTAAAGCTCCTGCGGAGGTCCTGGCCACCACAGCCGTCAGCCCCGCCGCCCGGTTCTTTGGAATGATCACCCCATGGGCCCCCGCCAGATTGGCGGTACGGATGATCGCTCCGAGATTGTGGGGATCTTCAATATTATCCAGTATGAAAAGGAAAGGAGGCTCCCCCTTCTTTCTGGCTGCTTCCAGTATGTCCTCCACCTGGGCGTAGGCGTAAGCCGCTGTCTGGGCGATTACGCCCTGGTGCATGCCTGTCTCGGACATCTGATCCAGCCGCTCTTTTTTCACAAATCTTACGATCGTATCCTGTTTTTTCGCCTCCCGGAGAATGGTCCGCACAGGACCGTCCTCACAGTGTTCCAGCACAAAAAGCTTGTCCACTGTCCTGCCGGAACGAAAAGCCTCCAGCACTGCGTTCCTTCCTTCAATATTACTTTCCTGGTATCTGTTCTCCATTCTCTTCTCCTTCCTGAAGTCCCAGCTTTACCAGCTCCAGTATCCGTTCCCACTGCTCCGTAAGATACAGATACCCCATAAGAGCCTCAAAGCCTGTGGCTCTGCGGTAATCGGACATGGTCGCATTTTTTGCCATGGTGTAGGATTTGGCGTTCCGTCCTCTCCGGAAGATCCCCATCTCCTCTTCGGTAAGGCAGGGCTTCAGTTTTTCGATGATTTCTGACTGGGCAGAGGCCTTTACCAGACGGTTGGCTCTCTGGTTCAGCTTATTTACCTGGGTATTTCCTCTTTCCACCAAAAGGGTGCGGATCACCAGCTCATAAACTGCGTCTCCGATATAAGCCAGGGTCAGAGGAGAATAAGTCCGGACATCCGGCTTCTCCAGCCCGAAAAGCTCCCTGAAATGTTCTAAGCCCTTTTCCATTGTACTCCTTCTCTCGTATCCTTCAGAATAATGCCCATAGCCGCAAGCTGATCCCGGATCTCGTCTGCCCGTTTGAAATTCTTTTCTTTTCTGGCCGCCTGGCGTTCAGCGATGAGTTTTTCCACATCCTCGTCCAGCACTTCCTCCTCTTTATCCACCAGAAGCCCCAGAACATCGCTTAATCTCACGATAGTATCAAAAAGCTCCTGCACAAAAGCCCTGGTGCTGTCTCCATTTCCATGGGTATTGGCAAATTTCACCAGTTCAAAGATGGCTGCGATCGCATCTGCTGTGTTAAAGTCGTCTTCCATAGCCTCTTCATACTTCTTCACATACCCCCGGATTTCTTCCGTCAGCTTCAGCTCCTCATCTGTCATAGTCTCTCCCTGGGCGGATCCGGCCAGACGTTTTAACTGGTCCACACAGGTAACGATCCTGTCCAGTGCGTTTTTGGACGCTTCCATCAGCTCTGCGCTGAAGTTCAGCGGACTTCTGTAATGCGCATTCAGCATAAAGAACCGGAGGACCTGAAGATCATATTTTTCCCCGATCTCCCGGACAGTAAAGAAATTCCCAAGAGATTTTGACATCTTCCGGTTGTCGATGTTCAGGAAGGCATTGTGCATCCAGTACCTGGCAAAGATTTTTCCATTGCAGCACTCGGACTGGGCGATCTCATTTTCATGATGAGGGAAGATCAGATCTTCTCCTCCTGCATGGATATCGATTTCTTCTCCCAGGTATTTCTTGGACATTACCGAGCACTCGATATGCCAGCCGGGACGTCCATCCCCCCATGGAGATACCCAGTAAGGCTCCCCTTCTTTTTTCGGCTTCCATAAAACAAAGTCCAGGGGATCTTCCTTCTGATCCTCTCCGGAAACCTGGAGAGAACGGAATCCGGACTGAAGGTCCTCCAGATTCTTGTGGGACAGCTTCCCATATTCTTTAAACCTTTTTACCCGGAAATATACGGTGCCGTTGACCTCATAGGCAAATCCTTTCTCGATCAGCGTCCGGATCATTTCGATCATGCCGTCGATCTCCTGGGTAGCCAGAGGATGAGTGGTGGCCGGCTTTACATTCATGTCCGCCATGTCTTTTTTACACTCTCTGATATAGCGGGTGGAGATTTCTTCGGCGCTGACCCCTTCTTCCATAGCTTTTGCAATGATCTTGTCGTCTACGTCGGTGAAGTTCGATACATAGTTGACTTCATATCCTTTATACTCCATATATCTGCGCACAGTATCAAAAACGATCATCGGTCTGGCGTTCCCGATATGGATAAAGTTATAAACGGTAGGTCCGCATACATACATTTTCACCTTGCCCTCTTCCAGAGGAAGGAATTCTTCTTTTCGCTTTGTCAGTGTGTTGTAGATCTTCATGAATTTTCTCCTTTTTTCCTTGCATTTTCCAATTCCAGTCTGTGCTCCTCCTCGGCCTTTTCCCTGGCTCTCCGGCACATTTCTTCTTTTTCTCTCATATCCCGGAGCTCATAGCTCATCTTCTGGAGTTCAGAATGCAGGCGCTCGTTTTCTTTTTGGAGCACATGGATATCCTCCAGTGTAGGATCCGGCAGATGCACCTGGTCCATATCCACTCTGGGGACTTTTTTATTTTCTCTTCTTACGATCCTTCCCGGCACTCCTACCACCGTACAGTTCGGCGGCACCTCTTCCAGCACCACGCTGCCTGCCCCGATCTTGGAATTTTCCCCGATGGTAAAGGAACCCAGGATCTTGGCTCCTGCGCTGACCATCACGTTATCTTTCAGCGTAGGATGTCGCTTTCCCGTCTCCTTCCCTGTTCCTCCCAGGGTCACTCCCTGGTACAGAGTCACGTTGTCCCCGATAATGGCGGTCTCCCCGATGATCACCCCGGCTCCGTGGTCGATGAACAGCCCCTTTCCTATTTTTGCTCCCGGGTGGATCTCGATCCCTGTTTTCCTGGCAGCTCTCTGGGAAATCCACCGGGCCAGGAAATAATGGCCTTTTTTATAAAGTTTATGGGCCCTCCTGTACTGGATCATGACCCGGAAGCTGGGGTACAGCAGCACCTCAAGAGGAGATTTTATGGCCGGGTCCCGTTCCCGGATCACCTGAAACTCTTCTTTCATATGTCCGATAAATCCCATTTTTCTCACCTCGATCCCATGATATCGTATCTGTTGTCCGTTACCCGTCGGATGCCCCCTTGTGCAGGCACGGCGATCTCCCTGCCGGCGTATCGCACAAAAAGAAAGTCTCTATATCCCAGAGGACATAGAGACGAATATTTCCGCGGTTCCACTCTATTTGAAGACAAAGGTCTTCCGCTTATCACCTGTAACGCTGGTCTGCGTGCCCGGCTGTGTTCCTGCCGGAACAGTCACCGGACCGGCTCCCGAATGCACTTTCCCGGATTTCTCTATAAAAGGGCTTTCAGCCGGCGGCCCCTTCTCTCTGGATAAATCGGATCCGGTACTCTTTTCGTTCTCTGCCTTTCCATATCTTCTATTAGTTTATTCATAAATCCCGGGTTTGTCAATAGGAAACCTGCCGTATAAAAAGGAGGGAGCCCTTGCCTTTTACGGAAAAGACTCCCTCTCCTCTATATCCTATGGGAAGGATAACAGGATCCACCTATGAACAATATCAGCAGATACCCTGAGCCAGCATTGCTTCTGCAACTTTCTCAAATCCGGCTGCGTTGGCTCCTACTACATAGTTGCCTTCATGTCCGTATTTCTTAGCTGCGTCAGCCATATTGTGGCAGATATTTACCATAATGCCTTTCAGCTTCTCATCAACTTCTTCAAAGCTCCAGCTTAAGCGCTCGCTGTTCTGGGACATTTCCAGAGCGGAGGTGGCTACGCCGCCTGCGTTTGCAGCTTTGCCAGGTGCGAAAAGGATTCCGCTTTCCTGTAAGTATTTGGTAGCTTCCAGAGTAGTCGGCATGTTGGCGCCTTCTGCTACTGCAAAGCAGCCGTTTGCAACCAGCTGTTTTGCATCTTCAATACCCAGCTCGTTCTGTGTAGCGCATGGAAGAGCCACATCACATTTAACGCTCCATACTCCTTTGCCCTCATGGTATTCAGCGTTTGGTCTGTAGTTCTTGTACTCTGTCAAACGGGCGCGTTTCACTTCTTTGATCTCTTTGAGAGCTTCCAGATCAATGCCTTCCGGATCATATACCCAGCCTGTGGAGTCTGAGCAGGTAACCGGCTTAGCGCCTAACTGGTATGCTTTCTCAATGGCATAGATGGCAACATTTCCTGCGCCGGAAACAGCTACTGTCTTTCCTGCCAGCTCTTTTCCGTTGATCTTCAGCATTTCCTCTGTAAGATACAGCAGGCCATATCCGGTAGCCTGGGTTCTTACCAGAGAGCCGCCGTATGTGAGTCCTTTTCCTGTGAGAACGCCTTCATAAGCGTCACGGATCCTCTTATACTGTCCGAACAGATATCCGATCTCTCTTCCGCCTACTCCGATATCTCCCGCAGGTACGTCTGTATCTGCGCCGATATGACGGTATAATTCTGTCATAAAGCTCTGGCAGAACGCCATAACCTCTCTGTCTGATTTACCCTTAGGATCAAAGTCAGATCCGCCTTTGCCGCCGCCGATAGGCAGGCCTGTCAGAGAATTTTTGAAGATCTGCTCAAATCCAAGGAATTTAATGATACCAAGATATACAGAAGGATGGAATCTCAGTCCGCCCTTGTATGGTCCGATAGCGCTGTTGAACTGCACGCGGTAACCTTTATTTACCTGTACGTTTCCGTTGTCGTCAACCCAGGGAACACGGAACATGATCACTCTTTCCGGTTCTACCAGACGCTCCAGAAGAGCTTCCTTGCGGTATTTCTCCTCATTTGCCTCTACAACCGGTTTTAAGGATTCCAGTACTTCTCTTACTGCCTGATGAAATTCAGGTTCCCCTGGATTTTTCTTCTCAACTAATTCAATTACTTCATCTACGTATGACATGGCTTTCCTCCTGTTGATTCACTTTTTTTACTCTGTGTTGTATTATAAAGCCTTTATGTGGTTTTTGCAAGTTTATTTTTCTATTCCTGCATATTTTTTAATTATATCTGTTATTCCAGATTATTATAATGTTTTTTTGAATCCTTTCTTTTCCTTTGTTTCATTTCCTTTATCCTGGTAAATCAGGACTGTCGAAAAGGATTCCCGGCCGGAGTTCCTATGTTTTTCTTGTATCCTCCATGCCCGGACGCTATAATATTCCTGAAAGAGGTGTTGCTATGGTCATTTATGAGGATTATCACTTTGGAGAGCCCCGGGAGATCTCCCTTTACCATATCCGGGAATTCAGTCATTTCGCCCATCTGCACAGAAGCTATGAGCTTCTCCGCCTGAAAAGGGGAAAGCTTCAGGCCTCTGTAGACGGGAGGGATTTTATCATGGAACCGGGGGACCTTATCCTCATTCTCCCCTATGAGATCCATTCCTATACCAATCTGGGGGAAGCGGAATGCCAGGTAAATGTATTTTCCCCGGATTATATTGAGGAATTTAACAAAATAACGGCAAAAAAGGCCTTGAACTGTCCGGTCTTCCATCTGGAGGACCCGGTCCTCTCCCATATGGAAAAGTATCTGTTCACAGATAGTTCAAAGCCTTTATATTGTAAATCCTTTTTATACTATATTGCCGCCCGCCTTCTTGATACCTCCGGTCTTTCTCCCCGGAAGGCGCCTTCCTCAGATCTGCTCCATCAGATCCTGACCTACATACAGGAGCATTATCTGGAGGAGCTGACTCTTCAGGATCTGGCCGTCCACTTAGGATACAGCCGGCTGTATATTTCCCGGTTTATCAACAGCCATCTGAATCTTTCCTTTACAGATCTGGTAAACCAGCACAGGATCAACTACGGCGCCCACCTTTTGAAGACCACAGATATCCCGGTCAGCGATGTGGCCTTTGCCTGCGGCTACAACAGCCTCCGGTCCTTCAACCGGTGTTTCCGGGAGATCCAGCATATGACTCCCAGAGAATACCGCAGCCGGTGATCCCCTGTCCCGGGGATCGGGAACGTCCCTGTTCCCGGCCTTACAGGCTCCGGGGCCTGCAGCAGCCCTGGCAGGAAGGTGCGCTCCTGTCGTCTCCCATCAGATCCTGCACACTGGTAAGGGCGCAGACCGCATGGGCGGAGATCCCCTCCATGGTGCCGGTAAATCCCAGTCCCTCCTCTGTGGTGGCCTTAATGTTCACCTGGTTTTCCTCCAGATGAAGAGCCCGGGCCACGTTCCGGATCATGGTGTCTATATAGGGAAGCAGCTTGGGCTTCTGGGCGATGATCGTTGCGTCAATGTTATTGATCACATACATGTTTTCTTCCAGAAGCTTTCCCACATGCTCCAGGAGAAGGATACTGGAAATCCCTTTATACTTTGGATCCGTATCCGGAAAATGTCTTCCGATATCCCTGAGAGCTGCCGCCCCCAAAAGAGCGTCCATAATGGCATGGACCACCACATCTGCATCTGAATGTCCCAAAAGCCCCTTTTCCCAGGGGATCTTTACTCCCCCCAGGATCAGGTCTCTTCCCTCTGTCAGTTTATGAACGTCATATCCCATTCCAACCCGTATCATAGCCTGTCTCCTACTCTACAGATACTACTTCGTATCCGGCGTCTGTCACAGCTTTGGTCAGGTCTTCTTTACTGACGGAATCCGGAGCCTCTACATAAGCTTCCTTTTTTTCCAGATTTACTTCCGCCTTTACGCCCTCTATGCCGTTTAAGGCTTTTGTCACTGCCGCCTGGCAGTGGGGACACATCATACCTTCGATCTTCATTGTATACATATTGATTTCCTCCTTATTCTCAGCCGCTTTGACGGCAGTATTTACTTTCTGTTCGCTCTTTTCCTCTCCAGTCCTGCTTTTTTCTTCCGGCTCAGCCTCCTCCTGCCCGGGCTTTTTCAGCACATGGAAGAAACGCAACCTGAGGGCGTTGGACACTACGAAAAGACTGCTGAGGCTCATGGCCGCCGCTCCGAACATGGGATTCAGCTTCAGGCCGAAAGCTGTATAAAAGACTCCGGCTGCCAGAGGGATCCCGCATACGTTATAGAAAAACGCCCAGAAAAGATTCTCCTTGATATTCCGGATCACAGCCCTGCTAAGCCCGATGGCCGTTACCACGTCCAGCAGGTCGTTCTTCATCAGGACGATATCTGCGCTTTCAATAGCCACATCTGTCCCTGCGCCAATGGCGATCCCCACATCAGCCCTGGCCAGAGCCGGGGCGTCGTTGATCCCGTCCCCCACCATGGCCACCTTCCGGCCCTGTTCCTGAAGCTTCGCCACTTCTCTTTCCTTATCCTGGGGAAGAACCTGGGCAATGACTGTATCAATATCCAGCTGCCGCTGAATGGCTTTTGCAGTCCTTTCATTATCTCCTGTAAGCATGATAACCTGGATCCCCATTTTTTTCAACTCCCGGATAGCCTGGGCGCTGGTCGGCTTCACCACGTCTGCTGCCCCGACCACGCCCAGAAGTTCTTTCTCATCGGCAAAAAGCAGGGGGGTTTTCCCCTCTCCTGTCAGGGTTTCCAGATAGTCCTTTATACCGGCGCAGCTGATCTTCTTTTCCTGCATCAGCCTGAGGTTCCCTGCATAATATTTCTTTCCCTCAATGACCCCTTCGATACCCATACCTGCCGCTGCGGAAAATCCCGAAGCTTCCGGAAGAGAAAGTCCTTCCTCCCGGGCTTTTGCAAGAACCGCTTCTGCAAGAGGGTGCTCGCTTTTCTTTTCCATAGCCGCAGCGATCTTCAGCAGCTCTGCAGGGTCTGTCTTCACTCCGTAAATGTCTGTGACCACCGGCTTTCCCTGGGTAATGGTCCCTGTCTTATCCAGCACTACACTCTGGATATTGTGGGTGACTTCCAGGGCCTCTCCCGACTTGATCAGGATACCGTTTTCCGCTCCCTTCCCGGTTCCCACCATAATGGCCACCGGAGTTGCCAGGCCCAGAGCGCAGGGGCAGGAAATAACCAGAACAGAGATGGCACAGGACAGGGCAAATTCAAATTCTGCCCCTGCCAGGATCCATACTGCAGCTGTGATCAGTGCAATGGTCATGACAATGGGTACAAAAACCCCGGCGATCCGGTCTGCGATCTTTGCGATCGGCGCCTTGCTGGCACTGGCGTCCTCCACCAGACGTATGATCTGGGAAAAGGTGGTGTCGTCTCCTACCTTGGAAGCTTTCATACGGAAGAAACCGGCCTTATTCATGGTGGCGGCGATCACCTGGTCTCCCGGCATCTTCTGGACGGGAATACTCTCTCCTGTGATAGCCGCCTCATCAATGCTGGTGGTCCCCTCCAGCACTACGCCGTCGGCGGGAACGCTGCTTCCCGGTTTTACCTGGAGGATATCCCCGATCCGGATCTCTTCCGCCGGGATCTCTACTACGCCTCCGCCGCGCTCTGCCAAAGCTGTCTTCGGCGCCAGATCCATCAGCTTACGGATCGCCTCGCTGGTCTTTCCCTTTGACCGGGCTTCCAGATATTTTCCGATATTGATCAGAGCCAGGATCATTACCGCCGACTCAAAATACAGGTCGTGAAGATACCGGTTTACCAGATCCAGATCCTGTACTCCCAGTCCGTAGCCCATACGGTAAATGGCAAAAATCCCGTATACCAGAGAAGCCGTGGAGCCTACGGCGATCAGGGTATCCATATTGGGCGCTCCATGAAATAAGGTGCCAAACCCCTTTGTATAATAAGCCCGGTTAATATAGATCACCGGGATACACAGCAGGAACTGGGTCATGGCAAATCCCACTGCGTTTGCCGTACCCAAGAGAAATCCCGGAAGGGGCAGTCCGATCATATGCCCCATAGACACATACATCAGGGGGATCAGAAAGATAAAAGACCAGATGGTCCTCTTCTTCATATATGCCATATGCTCCTTTACCGGGTCGGCTCCGGCCTTCTGCTCTTTTTGTCTTCCGGAGGGATTTTCTTTTTCCCCCTGGACGCTGGCCCCGTATCCCGCATGGACCACCGCATCTATGATCCCCTGTTCCCGGATCACCGCCTCATTAAATTCCACCTGCATGCTGTTGGTCAGGAGGTTCACGCTGACCTCCTCCACCCCTTCCAGCTTACTGACACATTTCTCCACTCTGGAGGAGCAGGCAGAGCAAGTCATTCCTGTCACGTCAAATTTTTCCTTCATACCATCGTCCTCCTACAAGATCCTGCCCAGCATAGCTACCAGCTCGTCTACTTTTTCCTCCCGCTCCTCATCTGTCTTAGCCCCTGTCACGCAGCTTTTCAGGTGAGCCGTAAGGATTTCCTTATTGGCCTTGTTTAAAATAGCTTCTGTGGCCATAAGCTGCTGGGAAATATCCATACAGTACCGGTCTTCTTCTACCATTTTCAGAATGCCGTCTATCTGTCCTCTTGCTGTTTTCAACAGCCGGTTGATCTTTGTTTTATCTGCTTTCATCTCATCAACTCCCTACACCCCTGGGGGGTGTTATTTTTGATGAAATCAGTATAGCATACGAAAAAGAGAAAAGCAACCGCTTTTCCCTTTTTTAAATGATAGTATTTACCAGTTTATAAATTTTATCCCAGGGCAACATCCAGGATCATCATCAGCACAAATCCTGCTGCAAATCCTATGGTTCCTATATTGCTGTGCTCCCCTTCACTGGTCTCCGGGATCAGTTCTTCCACCACCACATAGATCATGGCCCCTGCGGCAAAAGCCAGGAGATAAGGGAGCAGCGGCTCTATAAAACTGAATAAAAGTATGGTAAGCAGAGCCCCCAGAGGCTCCACTGCTCCGGAAAGTGTTCCGTAAAGAAAGGCCTTTCCTTTTCCCACCCTCTGTTCACTTTTTAAGGGCAGAGAAATGATGGCTCCCTCCGGGAAATTCTGTATGGCGATCCCCACAGACAAGGCCATGGCTCCTGCCAGGGTGATCTGGGCGCTGTCCGCCAGCATCCCTGCAAACACTACCCCCACGGCCATACCCTCGGGGAAATTATGAAGAGTCACCGCCAGCACCAGCATGGTGGTCTTTTTCAGGTTGCTCTTTCTTCCTTCCGGTTTCGTCTCCCCCAGATGCAGATGGGGCACCAGACGGTCCATAGCCAGAAGAAAAAAAATCCCCAAAAGAAAACCTGCCGCCGCCGGAACGAAAGCAAATTTCCCCATAGAGTCTGACATATCCATAGCCGGGATCAGCAGGGACCACACAGAAGCCGCCACCATCACTCCGGAAGCAAATCCCAGAAGGCCTTTCTGGACCAGAGGCTTCAGTTCATCCTTCATAAAAAACACACTGGCGGAACCCAGGCAGGTCCCAAGAAAAGGAATCATAATTCCGATAAAAAGTTCCATATTCGTCTCCTTTATTCCTGCGAGCAACGAGCCAAGCGGGCATGCTTGCATGGCCATTTGGCGACTGCCGCAAGGGTCTTTGACTGTCTTTTTTGTTTCGTTGGCTTACATCATGATATCATATTCCGGAACAAAACGCATGAACTTTTTCCCTTTATGATCAGGATATGCAGATCTATGGGATTTGACTCAAAAAGCTTTGTATCATATGACAAAATTCCTGTTCCTCATGCAAAAACATTTCTCCCATAAAGGAAACGTGCTACAATCTCCTTATAAAAAAGAACTTATTCAGGAGGCGGGCTTATGGTAGAAAAAGAATTTTATGAAAATCCCAGGATTCCCAGATATCCCAATACCGGCTTTCAGAAGGCTCTGAATCTGTTTTCTGTTCTTGCGCTGGTCCTGGCTTTCCTTTATCCTTTACTGAAATGGAACCAGATCCCGGATACCATCATTACCCACTGGGGATTCAGCGGCCAGCCAGACGGCTGGGGACCAAAAGGCACGATCTGGATCATACCGGTGGTCAATCTGGTCCTTTATCTGCCCCTGACCTTACTGGAAAGATTCCCCTCTGTCTGGAACGTTCCCGTGCAAATTACAAAGAAAAATAAAAAGTGGGTCTACCAAAACATAAAAACCATGCTGATCCTTATGAAATTTCTCATGACGGCAGAATTTGCCGCCATTACATACCACAGTGTTCAGGAAAAAAATCTGAGCGCTCTCCATACCATCCTGTTTCTGGTCTTCCTTTTCGGTGCCATGATCTTTTTCATTATAAGGAGCATCCGAAAACCCCCGGAAAACTACCGTTAAGAAACAATTTTCTAAGAAACGTACCTTCTCTTTTCAGTATAAATACGGTTGAATTCGAGTTTTTGACATTTTAGCCGTACTTTTTCATTTCCCGCCGGATCTGAGATCTCCTTTTGCAAAATCGGGCAGGGGAAGTTTCCTTCCTCTGCCCGATCATTGTGATACCTCGCTCATCTTGTGGCATTGCCACTGGATGACCGTTCCATTTTCTTATTTTTTATTTCTGTCCGTAGTAAGCGTTGGCTCCGTGTTTTCTGTAATAATGTTTATCCTGAAGCTCCTGAGGCGCCGGCTGCACTCTCGGGTTGATCATCTCGCATCTTGCCGCCATCTTAGCCACTTCTTCCAGCACAACTGCATTGTGGACTGCCTCATGGCCGTCTTTTCCCCAGGTGAAAGGACCGTGGTTCTTGCAGAGTACCGCAGGAACGGCCTCGTAATCCTTATCCTTGAAATAATCTGCGATAAGAAGGCCTGTATTCTTCTCATAAGCGGTATCGATCTCTTCCTTTGTCAGGCATCTCACACAGGGGATCTCGCCGTACATATAGTCCGCATGGGTAGTTCCGTAGCAGGGGATCCCTCTGCCTGCCTGGGCCCAGCTGGTCGCCCAGGGAGAATGGGTGTGCACAACGCCGCCGATCTTTGGAAATGCCTTATACAGTTCGATATGGGTAGGCGTGTCAGAAGACGGGTTGTATCTGCCCTCGATCTTATTCCCTTCCAGATCCATGATCACCATATCCTCGGGGGTCAGCTTGTCATAATCCACTCCGCTGGGTTTGATGGCGAAATATCCGGTTTCCCGGTCGATCTGGCTTACATTGCCCCAGGTAAAGGTTACCAGGTTGTGTTTCGGCAAAAGCATATTTGCCTCATAAACCGCTTTTTTTAATTCTTCTAACATTTAATTTTCCTCCTTCTTTCTTCTGTCTTTCACAGAATTTCTTACGATCAGTTCCGGCTGGATCAGCCTGGGGATCTGGCTTTTTTCCTCCGGGACCTCCCGTATCTTTTCCAGCAGCAGCTCCGCCGCCATCTCCCCCAGCTTTTCCTGAGGGTGGACGATGGTCGTAAGAGAGACGTCCCCTCCTGCCATCACAGAATTGTCATAGCCAGTCACGGAAATGTCTTCCGGCACATTTTTCCCCATTTCCCGCAGAACATGCACCACGCTTACGGCGATCTGGTCATTATAGCATACAATCCCGTCCACCGGAAGACCCTGATCCAGCAGCAGCCTCGTCATCAGCCCCGGCTTAGTCTTTCTGTCCTCGGTATGGAACCAGACCACCCGGTCCGGATCATAACTGTACCCGGCCTCCTGAAGAGCTTTTACATAGCCTTTATGCCGCTCCTGTCCCTGAAAGTCATCCGCCTTGAAGATACCCAGCAGATTCTCATGCCCTCTTTCCAGAAGATATTTCGTCACCAGATAGCCTCCCTGACAGTCGTCCATAAGGATATGGGGCTTCTCTT
The DNA here is from genome assembly GCA_944384185.1 of uncultured Blautia sp. Classification (GTDB taxonomy): domain Bacteria; phylum Bacillota; class Clostridia; order Lachnospirales; family Lachnospiraceae; genus Blautia. Next base: position 16,257 of record CALWSM010000023.1, read on the forward strand.
TCATCTGGGAATAAACGCCCTGGATAAATACATAGGGGATCTGATACTTGTCCAACAATCCATACAAGTTCATATGCCTGCACAGAATCTGGCTTTTGGCCGGCTCGATGATCAGCCCGTCAATGTCCTTCGTCAGGATATCCTCCAGGACCTTGGCCTCCTTCGTCCTGCTGTTTGCCGTATTCTTTAAGATAATGCTGTAGTCGTTATCCGTCAGCACCCTGTCCATTCCCTGGATCAGCCTTGGGAAAATATAGTCAGAAATATAGGTGGTGATCACCGCAATGTTCTTGGACTGTTTCAGATGTCCCATTCTCTGGGAACAAAAAGTCCCTCTTCCATGCTCCGCCACAATATAGCCTTCCTGTCCCAGGATGGAAAGAGCCTTTCTCACCGTATGTCTGCTGATATGGTATTTCTCCGAAAGCTGATTTTCTGAGGGCAGCTTCTCGCCGGCCTTGATCCTTCCGCTGAGGATGGCCTCTTTCAGTTCCTCCATCAGCACATAATACTTCGTTTTTCCGCTTTCCTGTGTCATAACCTGCTCCTTTGGTAATCATTCTACAACTTGTACGGTCATCTTAACAAGTTGTTCTTACTCCTTTTTCAGGAACTTCTCCTCCTTGATCTCTACCAGGATAATGTCCTCTCCGATCTGCCGGATACAGGAATAGGGGATCACATATTCACTGGAAGGGCCGAAAAAACCGCACATCTTCCCGGGAAGAGGCACGATCAGCGCCTGGATACAGCCGGTCTTGCAGTCAAACTCCACGTCCAGCGGACAGCCCAGGGTCCTGCAGGAGCAGATATTGATCACTTCTTTCTGCCTAAGCTCACAGATACGCATAAAAACCCCCTGTGCCATAACCTGTTAATATAGCTTATGCGCACAGAGGGCTTCTGTTACCTTTTATCTGTCCATTTCAAGCTGGGCGCCGGTATTTTTATGGTTTTTAATGATCCGGTCGATTTCTTCCAGGCCGCAGGAAGGCAGATCTCCCGGAATCGTATTCTTTACTGCGCTTGTAGCATTGCCGTATTCCAGAGCCTTCTGACAGTCAAAATCATGGGCCAGCAGGCCGTAAAGAGCGCCGGAAATATAGGCGTCTCCGCTTCCGATCCTGTCCACCACCTCAATATTGCGGTAGGGCTCCTCCTGATAAAACCTGTCCTCTTTTGCATTATAGATCACAGAGCCGAAAGTATGTACCTTGGGACTGTGGACGATCCTCTGGGTAGAAGCCACGATAGACAGCGGGTACTCTTTTGCAAAGCTCCTCATGATCTCATATACATCTCCCTCTTTCAGGAAGGTCAGCTTTGCCGTTTCCTCCGAGCAGAAGAAAATATCCACATAGGGAAGGATACTCTCAATACATTCCTTAGCCTCAGGACCTGTCCAGAGGTTCCCCCGGAAATTAACGTCAAAAGAGATCAGAGCTCCGTTTTCCTTAAACCGCTTCATCATCTCGATCCCCACCTTTCTGGTATTCTCAGAAAGGGCCAGGGTGATACCGCTGGTATGGAAGCATCTGGTACTGGAAAACATAGTTTCCGGCAATTCTTCCAGAGAGATCTTACAGAAAGAAGCATGCCTCCGGTCATATACCACACTTGGTTTTCTGGGATAAGCGCCGTCCTCGTAATAGTAAATGCCCAGGCGGGCGTCCGGCTCCCGGTCATAAACCAGGTAATCATCACTGACGCCGCAGAAGCGGACCCTGTTTTTGGCGTAGGTCCCCAGGGCGTTATCCGGCAGCTTGGAGATCACCCCGGTACGCAGGCCCAGCAGAGAGACTCCGGAAACCACGTTTAGCTCCGCTCCCCCTACCTGCTTCTGGAAGGTTTCACCTCTCACGATCCTTTCATTATTCGGCGGCGAAAGCCGCAGCAATATTTCCCCCAATGACAGCAGATCAAAATCTTTTTTCATAGTCTGCACCTCCATTTTTATTTTTTATTCCTGAAAAGCCGGCCGGGACCGCCATGCTTTCCAGGCTGAGCGCTCTTTTCGGATAAAAAAGCACCCTGAGAAACCTGCTTTTATATATCTGTTTGTTTCTCAGGGCGCCCCTTTCTATAAAATGTTCCCCAATGGCATAAGGGTTTCATTTAGCGGTATTTAATTATCTCTGCACGCGGCCGGAACCATCTCCCCCTGCCAGCTTCAGGACTTCATCCATGGAAACCATGTTAAAGTCTCCTTCGATGGAATGTTTCAGACAGGAAGCAGCTACTGCGAATTCAATGGTAGCCTGCGGATCGTATCCGTTCAGGCAGGCGCAGATCAGACCGCCGCCGAAGGAATCGCCGCCGCCTACCCGGTCAACAATGTGTATTTTGTATTTTTTGCTGAAGTAATAGTCTTTGCCGTCATAGAGCATAGCAGACCAGTTGTTGTCGTTTGCAGACAGGGACTCTCTCAGTGTGATGGCAACCTTCTGGAACCCGAAACGGTCAGCCAGCTGTTTTGCCACGTCTTTGTAGCCTTCACGGTTTACTTCACCCTGGGTTACATCTGTATCTGCGGCTTTAATGCCGAATACGTCTGCCGCATCCTCTTCATTTGCGATACATACGTCCACATACTTGCACAGCTCGCCCATAACCTGGCCGGCTTTTTCCTTGGACCACAGTTTATTTCTGTAGTTTAAGTCGCAAGAAATAGTAGCGCCCGCCTCTTTCGCAGCCTTGCAGGCTTCCAGACAGATCTTTGCCACTTCGTCGTTAAGGGCCGGCGTGATCCCTGTAAAGTGGAACCATTCTACGCCTTCAAAAATCTTCTTCCAGTCAAAGTCTGAGGAGGAAGCCGTAGCGATAGAGGAGCCTGCCCGGTCGTAAATAACCTTGGAAGGTCTCTGGGAAGCGCCTTTTTCCAGGTAGTAGATACCTACTCTGTCTCCCCCTCTGACGATATCGGTTGTATCCACTCCGTATTTTCTCAGAGAGTTTACAGCAGCCTGTCCGATCTCGTGTTTTGGAAGCTTTGTAACAAACCTTGCGTCAAATCCGTAGTTTGCCAGGGAAACCGCCACATTCGCCTCTCCGCCGCCGTAGGTTGCTCCAAAGGTATCCGCCTGCACAAAACGGTAATAGCCTTCCGGAGCCAGTCTTAACATAATTTCACCAAAAGTAACAACTTTCTTTGCCATGATCGTCTCTCCTCTATTCTGTGTTCCTTATTTATTTCTGATCTGAGCCGCCAGTTTTACAGCTTCTTCTGTCAGTGTTCTGATCTCGTCAAATTTTCCGGCCTTTACCAGGTCGCCTTTTACCATCCAGCTTCCGCCGCAGGCTACGATCTTATCGCAGCTTAAATAGCTCTCCAGGTTCTTTGCGTTTACGCCGCCGGTAGGCATGAATTTCAAACCAACATAAGGAGCTGCCATAGCCTTGATCGTGGCTACTCCGCCGAACTGCTCCGCCGGGAAGAATTTTACAACCTTTAATCCTCTCTTCACCGCCTGGGCAACCTCAGAAGGGGTAATGCAGCCTGGGAATACCGGAATGTCCTTGCTCAGACAGTAATCTACGATCTCCGGGTCAAATCCCGGGCTTACGATAAATTTTGCTCCGGCCGCCACGGCTCTGTCTACCTGATCGATGGTCAGGACAGTGCCTGCTCCTACAAACATCTCCGGATATTCTGAAGCCATGATCCGGATGGACTCTTCCGCTGCCGCTGTACGGAAAGTAACTTCTGCGCAGGGAAGACCTCCCTCTACCAGTGCTTTCGCCAGAGGCGCCGCATCCTTTGCGTCCTCCAGAACCACTACCGGTACAACGCCTAACTCTGCAAATCTTTCTGCTGCTGTGCTCATCATACTTCCTCCTTAAACATTTTTCGTTTCATATTATGAAATGCTGTTTCGTCATGCGGTATATCTTTATCTGCATTATACTACCGGAGAATAAAAAGTCAAGGCTTTTTCCAGCTTTTTTTCCAGTTGCCACATTTCCCGGAAAGTGATACAATAGCGCCGGAATCAATCTTAAAAATCAGCAAACAGGAGCGTTTGATCATGGAAGATAAAAACCCTATCCAGGTAGCTGACCGGCTGTTTCTTGTTCTGGAAACTCTGGCGGATACCGACTCTGTCACTCTGGCCGAACTTTGCCGCCAGCTGAGCTTAAATAAAAGCACCCTTCACCGTCTGCTCAGTTCTCTGATCTACATGGGCTATGTCAAGCAGGACGTTGAAACCGGAAAGTACAGCCTGACTCTAAAGCTGCTGGATCTTTCCAATAAGCTGCTGGGCCATATGGACATCCTGGACGCCGTCCGTCCCAGCCTGAAAGCCCTGGCAAAAGAAACGGGAGAGACCGTTCATTTCGTCCAGCTGGAAGGAACGGAGGCCGTATATATCTATAAAGAAGAATCCACCCAGAATTCCGTCCGCATGGTTTCCAAAGTGGGAAGCCGCATCCCCCTTTACTGTTCCGGCGTGGGAAAGGCAATGGCTGCAGATATGGAAGAGTCCCAGATACAGTCTATCTGGGAGCATAGCACGATCCGGAAACTGACACCTCATACTATTACTGATTATACCCAATTCCTGGAGAAAATTAAAAAAATAAGAGAAAAAGGTTACGCCCTGGATGATGAGGAAAACGAGCTGGGCGTCCGGTGCATTGCCGTAAGCATACCGGATTATCAGGGCCGGCCCAAATATGCTTTTTCTATCTCTGCTCCTGCGGTCCGCATGAGCGACAAGCGGATCCTTGAGCTGTCCGCTATTGTACTGCAAACCAAAAAAGAAATGCTGTCGGCCATGAGCTGACAGCATTTCTTTACTCTTCTTCTTTTTTCCTGTGCTTCTTTCTGTATTTCACACATTCTGTGAGCAGATACTCGATCTGTCCGTTCATAGACCGGAAGTCGTCTTCCGCCCATTGGGCGATCTCGTTCCATAAGGACACGGACAGCCTCAGCGGCACCTGCTTTTTTGCTTTTTCTTTATTTTTCTTTTCTTGTTTCAGAATGTGTCACACCATTATCCTGATTTTATGTAACCACCCTTTCACAATCCACTCTGATATCTTAATATAAAGTTCCGCTGTTTACAATAGGCTGGGCATCTTTGTTTCCGCAGAGCACCACCAGCAGATTGCTGACCATGGCCGCTTTCCGCTCTTCGTCCAATTCCACGATGTTATTTTCATTCAGCTTGTCAAGAGCCATTTCCACCATTCCCACAGCTCCCTCTACGATCTTCTGGCGGGCGTCTATGATAGCCGCCGCCTGCTGGCGCTGGAGCATGGCGGAAGCGATCTCCGGCGCATAGGCCAGATGGGTGATCCGCACGTCCAGGATCTCGATTCCTGCATTTTCTACCTTTTCCTGGAGTTCTGCCTGCATGATATCCGCAATTTCCTGGCTGCTGCCCCGGAGAGATTTCTCATCTCCTTCTTCCGCAGCGTCATAGGGATAAACTCTCGTCGTATTCCGGATAATGGAGTCGCACTGGATCGACAGATAATCGTTAAAGTTCTCTACATTCAACACTGCTTTGGTAGGGTCTACCACACGCCAGATCACCACGGCGGCGATCTCCACCGGATTTCCCATAGCGTCGTTTACTTTCTGCTTTTCATTATTCAGGGTTCTGGTCTTTAATGAAACCTTTTTCGCCCTTTCCGGACTGGACGTCGTCCCCTTTGCCGTAGGGTTGATCGCAGATACAAAAGGATTCACCCAATAGAAACCATCTTTTTTCAGTGTTCCGTAATAATTTCCAAACAGCGCCAGCACCAGAGCTTCATTGGGATTGATCACCTTCAGTCCGCACAGCAGGATAAAAAAGATCAGCAGCAGTACCAGCCCTGCCAGGATCAGCCAGCCTCCGGTGCCACCGTCAGAAGCAGAAAGCCTCATGATCCCGTAAAGAAGCATGCCGCCTCCCAGCAGCACACCCAGAAGTCCGATAATCAGCATCAGATATCCGGATGCTGCCTTCAATTCTCTCTTCTCTTGTATCTTACCTTGTTTTTCCATAGAATTCCCTCCTCTTTCTGTGAGACTCTGCATAAGATCTCACCCAGCAAAATAATTTGATATCATTTTGATATCATCATAATATAACAGGTCCCTACAGTTGTCAAGAGCCGGCTGTATATCCTTCAGCGCTTTTTAAGCTGATCCGGTAAAAAAGTTCCCTTTACAAAAGCCAGCTCCAAACGCAGCCGCTTCTTGTAAAGGGAACTTTTCTCTATTTATTCATACCTTACGATCTCTTTTTTCAGCCTTTTCATGATCCGCTTCTCCAGCCGGGAGATATAGGACTGGGAGATGCCCAGCAGATCTGCCACCTCCTTCTGGGTCTTCTCCCTGCCGTCAGGCATATTGATCCCAAACCGAAGCCGCACGATCGTCTGCTCTCTTTTTGTCAGCTTCCCGATGGCCTTTCCCAGAAGCTTTCTTTCCACCTCGTTCTCGATATCTTTATAGATCACATCTTCCTCTGTACCCAGGATATCCGAGAGAAGGAGTTCATTCCCGTCCCAGTCCACATTCAGAGGCTCGTCGATAGAAACCTCCAGCTTGGTCTTGCTGTTCCTTCTCAGATACATGAGGATCTCATTTTCAATACAGCGGGAGGCATAAGTGGCCAGCTTGATCTTCTTCACCGGATTAAAGGTATTGATGGCCTTGATCAGGCCGATGGTCCCGATAGAGATCAGATCCTCCACTCCCACTCCTGTATTATCGAATTTCTTGGCAATATAGACCACCAGACGAAGGTTATGCTCGATCAGGGAAGACCTGGCTTCCTGATCCTCCTGGTTTCGGAGTCTCTCGATCTGTGCGCTCTCCTCCTCCGGGGACAAAGGCGCCGGCAGCACCTCCGCTCCCCCGATATAATG
>CALWSM010000024.1 GCA_944384185.1 uncultured Blautia sp.
TCAACCGCTTTTTGCAGCTGATTATCTTTTTCATGGGGGATAGTCGTTTCCTGTTCCAGACCCTCGTCAAGCTCCTCTGTCACGTCCGGTTCAATCCCCGTGCCATGGATACATCTGCCTTTTGGAGTATAGTATTTTGCAGTTGTAGTCTTAACAGCGCTGCCGTCAGTAAAGGGAAGCAGGCTCTGTACAATACCTTTTCCAAAGGTGGTGGTTCCTACGATAGTGCCGGTTCCATAATCCTGGATCGCTCCTGCAAAAATTTCCGAAGCGCTGGCGCTGTTTCCATTTACCAGTACGGCCAGGGGGATTTTCAGCTCATTTTCCCCGCTGCTGGTATATTCCTTCCTGTTTCCGTCTTTATCTTCCGTATACACGATCAGTCCCTCCGGCAGAATATCTTCCAGGATATCACAGACGGAGGTCAGCAGGCCGCCGGGATTATTTCTCACATCAATGATCAGCCTCTCCATTCCCTGGCTTTCCAGTTCCTGAAAGGCATCCTGATATTGGGACTCTGTCTGATCAGTAAATTCGTACAAGGCAATATATCCGATCTGATCCTCCAGCATTTCATGATCCACCACCGGAATGTTCACTTCCTCTAATGGCACCTGGATCTCCAGATAGCCGCTCTCTCCTTCCCTTGCAATGGTAAGACAGGCCGTTTCCTGGGAGGTCTTGACTTTATCCACCACTTCAGAAAGCTCCATACCGGAAATGGATTCTCCGTTCACCTGGATCAGCACATCCTCCGGCTGCAGCCCGGCCTCTGCCCCAGGCGCCCCTTCATAACACCGTACCACCTTGACCTCTCCGGTAGAGGCGTCCTGCTGCATGACCACGCCGATCCCTTCGTAGGATCCCGTTGTCTCTGTGGTCAGCTCCTCATACTCCTCGCTGGTATAATAAGCAGAGTAAGGATCCCCCAGACTGGCCATCATCCCTTTATACATATACTCTTCCATTTTTTTATCATCGACTTCTCCGGTATAGCTTTCCTTTACCGTATCCTCGATATACTTTGCCTTCTGGACAAAGCTGTCCGTCACAGCCCCCCGGTTGCGCTGCTGAGACTGAAAGACGTCATAAGCCTTCAGCCCGCCGCCTCCCGCCAGCAGGGTGCATACGATCCCTATTGCAAGCCCTTTCCTGAATCCGCCTTGCTCCATTTTTTCTTCCTCCGATCTTCTTTTCCGCCCATATAAAGACTGGCAAGACCCACAGCCTCTGTGTGCCCTGCCAGTTTTTCCAGCATGTTCCTCTGTTCACTTGTTTGAACTAAACTCTGAGATGTTTTCTCACTGAGAAGATACTTCCGATCAGACCGATACCGATCCCAAGTCCCAGCCCCACTGGAAGCAGATACTGGAAGACTGTGGATACAGGAAGGAACTGGAGGAAGCTTCCCAGATTTTCAAATCGCTCGATCACGTAAACAATGATCCTGTTATATAAAAAGTACAGGATACCGATAGGGATCGCTGCGCCTATGGCTCCAAGGAGGATCCCTTCTATCACAAAAGGAGATCTTACAAAAAAGTCTGTGGCGCCGATGAGTTTCATGATCCCGATTTCTTCCTGACGTACTGAAATACCCATAGTGATGGTATTCCGGATAAGGAAGAAGGCAACCGCCAGAAGGATCAGCACTATGGCGATGGATACATAGCCGATGAGCTTGTTAAAAGTAGACAGCACATCCGCCGCCGCCTCAGACTGTTCTACTCTTCTTACGCCGTCCAGGCCTTCAATAAAGCTTACCAGATCTTCCTGTCCTTCTACATCCTCCAGGTACACGTCATATCTGGAAGAATTGGCCAGAGGGTTATCCTGCATAAAGCCTTCCGCCAGCTCATCATTATCTTCTCCCAGGTAGATCTTGCTGTAATCTTCCCAGGCCTCATCCGCAGAAATGTATTCCATATCTGCCACCTCAGGGCGGGCATCGATCTCTCTTCCGATCTCGTCGATCTTATCCTGGGTAATGCCTTCATCAAAATATACCAGAACGGCAATCCCCTCCTCTGCCGAATGAACAATATAATTAAAGTTCATGACCAGCGCCAGAAACAGTCCGAAAAGAAAGATACACGCCGCCATAGTAGAAATAGACGCCAGAGAGAAACGCAGGTTGCGCCAGATATTTTTAAATCCCTGTTTAAATATGTATGCAATGGTACTAATTCGCATTCCGATATTCCCCTTCCTGTTCGTCGCTGACGATCACACCTTTTTTCATGGTGATCACCCGTTTTCTGAAAGCATTGACGATTTCTCTGTTGTGAGTAACTACAAGAACCGTAGTTCCTCTCTCATTGATCTCCTCCAGAAGCTTCATGATCTCAAAAGAGTTTTTCGGATCCAGATTTCCGGTAGGCTCATCCGCCAGCAGGATGCTCGGTCTGTTGACCAGGGCTCTGGCAAGGGCGACTCTCTGCTGCTCGCCTCCTGAGAGCTGGTCCGGTTTGGACTTATACTTCTCTGCAAGCCCCACCAGAGTCAATACTTCCGGAACTCTTTTCCGGATAATACGGGTAGGACGCTCAATAACTCTCTGGGCAAATGCCACGTTTTCATAAACGTTTCTGTCCTTTAACAGCCGGAAATCCTGGAACACGACGCCCACTCCCCTGCGGTATTTGGCTACTTTTCTCCGTCTCAGCTTATTCAGCTGCTGCCCGTTTACGGTAATCGTCCCGCTTGTGGGATCCAGTTCTTTTAAAAGCAGCTTGATCAGCGTGGATTTTCCGGAACCGCTGTTTCCTACAACGAATACAAATTCACCCTTCTCTACGTGAAGATCCATATGGTCAATGGCCGGCTGGCCCTTGCTGTATGATTTGCTCACGTCAACTAAATCAATCATAATAACCTCCTGTTTTCCTATCGAGAGGCAGTGTCCTCTCTTTAGTAATCAAGTGTTTCCATATATTTCATATATTTCACTACCATCAAAGCAATCTTAAATGTAATAGCATCCTCAAAAACTCTCAGATCCAGTCCTGTACTCTTCTGCAGCTTATCCAGCCGGTAAACCAGGGTATTCCTGTGTATATACAGCTGTCTGGAAGTTTCAGAAACGTTCAGGCTGTTCTCAAAGAACTTGTTAATGGTAGTCAGTGTCTCCTCGTCAAAATCATCGGGAGATTTTCCGTCAAAAATTTCCCGTATGAACATTTTGCACAGAGGAATGGGAAGCTGATAGATCAAACGGCCGATCCCCAGAGAGCTGTAGGCGATAACCTCCTTCTCTCCAAAGAAAATCTTACCTACGTCCAAAGCCATCCTGGCTTCTTTGTAAGAACGGGAAACCTCTTTCAGGTCTTTCACGATCGTTCCGTAGGCAATATGGGTCTTTCCGTCTTTTTCTACTCCCAGTGTTGACAAAATGGTATTCGCCGTTTTCTCCAGCTGGGCGTAATCATCGGAAGGCGCCAGTTCTTTTACGATGATCACACTCTTCTCGTCTACGGCGGTAACAAAATCTCCAGATTTGCCTCCCAGGAAATTCTTGATGTTTTCCAGGGAACCGTAATCTTTTTCCTGATCTGTTTCAAGAATGTAAACAACTCTGCGGGCATCTGCTTCGATATGGAGTTTTTTGGCCCGGTTTTGGATATCCACCAGCAGCAGATTATCCAAAAGAAGATTCTTGATAAAATTATCTTTGTTAAATCTTTCTTTATAGGCGGTGAGAAGTCCCTGGATCTGAAACGTCACAAGCTTTCCCAGGGTATAGGCGTCATCCGCCTGGCTGTCCAGGATCAGTATGTATTCCAGCTGATGATCATCATAGATCTTGAAATACAGATTATTTCTCACTACCTGACTGTCTGCCGGGGAATTGGCAAAAGCCATAACCTCCGCCTCACCGCATACATTTTCCCCATAAGTAGTGGCCAGGACCTTGCCCTCCATATCCGTTACGCAAAAGTCTGTTCTGGATATTCCCTTCAGTCCATCCAGAGTGTTCTGAAGTATCTGGTTTGAAATCATTTTGTCTCCCTCTTTCATCATATAGTTTTCTTAGTTTCTATCCCATAATATAAAAAACCCTACTATATATACTAATACATAATCCTGAAAAAATAAAGAGAAAATCTTAAAATATTACATATTTTTTTCATTTGTAATATTTTATTCACATTTCCTTCTTTTCTTCTTTATAACCGGAAACCATTTTTTTGAAGATATTTTTCTCCATGATCTTGCCCAGCCAGGCAGGCTTTAATCCCGGCCCCTTCCATATTTCCTGGCAGTTCCCCAAACTGAACCAGACTCTGGAATTGATCATTTTCCGGTTTTTCTTCACAAATTTTTCCAGTTCAAAGGTCCTGGAACAGCTTAGCACCGCCTGAGGGTCCACTCCATTGATCTCATTGATCACCCGGTCTACCTGGTCGCTTTCTCCGGTCATAAGGCAGTCTTTTCCCTCTATGATGATATCGGGATACCGTTCTTCTAAATACCTGGACATTTCCTCTGTATCCTCCAGAGTCTCTCCCAGGATAAAAATATGGTTCCTATATTGGGCCAGAAGCCAGAAAAGCGTCCCCATAAAATCGTGACGGGAAATTTCTTCCTCGATCTTTCCGTCATGGATCCCAGCTGCCTCCAGCACCTCCGGATCATCCGGCACCGCTTTATCCAGCATCTGGATATACTCCTTCAGTTCCGGATCCTTCTGGGCCGCCATAAGCAGTTTCATGGTAAGGGTTCCGTAAGTGGACAGGGTCTCTTCCTGGTTCCAGTGTATGTTTATGCTGTCAATGATCTCTTCTACCGAGCAGGTATCCAGGGAAATCCCCATAATTTCAATTTTCTCATTCATAATTTAAGCTCCATCAAATGTCCTTCTCCAGCTGTTTCATCAGATAACGGCCTACTACCGGTGAAAATCCGGATATATTCCGTATATAAGCAAAATCTTTTCCAAAGATCTTCTTCTCTGCCGTCAGATCCTTCTCCTCTCCGGCAAACACTCCCAGAACACAGACCCCCTGATTCCGCAGCTTCCGCACCTCAAATCCTGTATCCTGAACCGCATACTTCCCGTGATAAGGCTGGGGGTTCCTGGCGTTTGGCCTGTTCAGGATCACATCATAGGGTCTCCCATCGCTTAATACGATCAGGATCTTGTGCTCCTCCTCTCTTGCCAGCAGCCCAAGACCAGCGGCCTTCACAGCAAGTCCGTCCCGGTTATTGGATGAAGTGATATATTCAAAAATATTTGCATTTTCCTTCCGGTCTTCGTCATAATCCCGGAACTGGTGAAGAATGGTATAATCCCAGAAAGTGCAAAAGCTCATTACCCGGTGAGGGATTCCCACATTGCTTAATGCCTCGCTGAGTATATAAGCCTGGATCGCCACCTGGGCCTGACGGCTCCTCTGAGAGCCGCTGGCGTCAATAAGAACATCCACCACAAAGCTGGATTCTTCTGCGTGAAGCTCCCGCTTGAATACCCTGGCGTCCTTCGTCCTGCCGATCCTCCAGAGCCTGGATGGGATCACCAGCCCCCGGTCTGATAAGGTTTCCTCTGATTCATCCCGCATAACAAGAGTTTTCTTCAGCATATCGGTCAGGACCCGGATATTATTTTTTACCAGGCGATGGTTATCGTAATACGCATAGAGATTTTTATCCTTCTGTTTTCTGGCATACTCATACTGATAATTTCTCAGCACAGGGCCTTTCAGGATGCCCTTTGTAAAATACAGGCTGCAGTCTCCGTGGATCCCCCTGCACAGCAGGTAGTTCAGCCGTTTCTCCTCTGCTTCCTTCAGGAACGTTTTTCCATAATTCCGCTCCACATAGGAATACATTTTCTGAAGAGCCTTTTCATCTACTGCCAGAACTCTCTTTTTCTGCTCCCGGCGGTCCGGTTCTTCCTGGTCTTCTCCGGCTTCCATCTGATCCAGACCGGTCATATTTTCCGAAACCTTGTCCAGATAAGTCTCCAGACTTTCGTTGAAAGCTTCCTCGTCCAGATAGTCCTGCCAGGAAAATTCCGCCAGCTCTTCCATGGTTACCGCCAGTACAGCTTCCAGACCGCCGTGCTGCCGTTCAAAATAAGGATCTACCACCTCATTATAAAGCTGATCTGTGACCCTTATAATATCCATGGTATCCTCTGCCTTATTCAGGCTTTCCGCCATGTCCATCCATCGCCGCTGCTTTGCCGGAGCCGGCTCGGCTCCGTTCAGGATCTCCTTGAACAGAGAAATTTTCAGCCTTCCCGCCGCATTTTCCTGAAGATGGTTAAAATCTCTGTCCAATACATCTTCGCAGGCTTTTCGCCGGATAAAGGACACGCCCTCTCGCTCCTTCATAATTTTCCCTGAAACTGCGAATTCAATGCAGAGCTGGGCCAGATTCATCAGAGGGGCCTCCATGGCGTGAAGATAGATTTTCTTCACCAGATACAGGGAATAAGCTTCTCTGTCAAAAAATTTCGCAAAAGCCCCCTGTTTAATCCCGTCATACAGAGCAATATATTTCGAACGGGCAAAGGCCTGAAGATCCGGTTTAAATTCCAGTCCATAATCCCCGCTGACCGTCCACATAAGGTTCTTTATTCGGTTTTCCAGTTCCAGCTGAAATTCATCCATCATTTTCTCTACTCTTCAAATACATCCTTCGCCGTCCAGGAATCCGGTATCCTGGTCATCACCACGTCCTGAACGATCTCCTTTTCAAAAATATCGAAACATTTATTTACGACTCCCATTTTTACCGCAAGAGCCGGCTTCAATCCCTTTTCTACGGTTTTCAGGGCGCCGATCACGCCCCGAAGGTCCAGAGCTTTGGTCGTGATCTCGCTGTTATACGCCTTCAGCTGCAGATCCATAAACAGGCCGATCCACTGCTTCAGGGCGTTTTTCTTCATATTCGGAAATTTCTTTCTCAAGATAAATTCCAGAGTTTCCTCATCCTGGGCAGGCATATCAATGACCAGGAAACGGGATACCAAAGCTTCGTTCAGCTCTTTGGTCCCTGCGTATCCGTAATTCATGGTAGCGATAAAACGGGCGGCCTCATGCATATCGATCCTGTCATATCCCGGCACGTCAATGCATCTTCTATAATCCAGCGCTGCATGAAGGACAGATACTGCATCATTTTTTGCCATGTTGATCTCATCCAGGATCCCGAAGCCTCCGTACTGGGCGCAGCGATAGATGCTCCCCTTCCGGAGCTGTACCTGATTATCTACAAACGTATCGGTCCCGATCAGATCCCCGCTGTTTGTATTAACATGAAAAGATACGTTATAAACCGGACGGCCGAAGATCCACGCCAGGTTTTCCGCCAGAATGTTCTTTCCCGTAGCCTTGGCGCCGGTGAGAAGAAGGTTTTCTCCCTGAAGTACTCCGGCGATCCCCATTTCCAGCACCTCTCTGCCATAGAAAGGCATATCCGGCGGAGAAACCCTGTTTTCCTCTTCCTCAGCCACCGGATAACGGTTCCGGAAGGCCTCTACCTCCCGGATAAGCTCCTGATCCACCTGCTGTTCTCTTAAAAAATCTAATCTATGATCCATCTCTTTCCTCTCCTGCCTGTGCCTTTCTTATCTATAACAGGGCCGAGGCCGCCGCAAGGAACAGATCGCTTGTTTCATGCAGCAGCCCCGGACATTTTTGCATTCATTACACTTCAAATAGCAGATCTCCGTAAGACGGCATGGGCCAGATCGCTTTATCCACGATCATCTCCAGCTCATCTACCGGCTTTCTCAGATCGTCCATTGCAGGGATCACCTGGCGGCGGTAGAAGTAAGCCTTGTCTCTGCCATCCTCCATTTCATGGGCTTTATCGGATACAGTCTTAAGGTGTTCCATGGCGTCCCTGGTCTCCTTCAGGAGCCTGGAAGTCCGCTGTAAAAGCTCTGTCTGCACCTCTACGTCCAGCACGCCGGCAGATACAATGGCGTTGATGGAGTCTGCCAGGTTTCTCGTATATTTGATCACCGCCGGGATGATCTGCTTACCGGCGATATCCAGCATGGTCTTTGCTTCAATATTAATAGCTTTTGAATAAGTTTCATATTTGATTTCCTGTCTGGATTCCAGTTCGGCTTTTGTAAACACGCCAAACTTCTCAAAAAGCTCTACGGCCTTGTCAGAGGTCAGGGCGTCTACCGCTTCCACCATGCAGGTCAGATTGGGAAGTCCCCGTCTTTCGGCCTCTTCCACCCATTCCTGGGAATAACCGTTTCCGTTAAACACGATCCTCTGATGCTCAGTAAAGTTTTTCTTGATCAGATCGTGGACCGCCAGACTGAAGTCTTCTGCTTTTTCCAGCTCGTCGCAGGCTTCTTTGAAGGCTTCCGCTACAATTGTATTGAGCACCACGTTGGCCGGAGCTATGGAGTCCCTGGAACCTACCATACGGAATTCAAATTTATTTCCGGTAAAGGCAAAAGGCGAGGTCCTGTTCCGGTCAGTGGTATCCCGCATAAATTCAGGAATGGACTTTACCCCAGTCTCCAGCTTTTCACTCTCAATACTGTGATCCGCCATTCCTGTGGTGATCAGCTGGTTCATAACATCCGTCAGCTGGTCCCCGAGGAAGACAGAAACAATAGCCGGCGGCGCCTCGTTGGCGCCCAGACGGTGATCGTTCCCCACATCGGAAGCAGATTCCCGCAGAAGCTCCGCATGTCTGTCTACCGCCTTGAGCACACAGCTCAGAATAAGAAGGAACTGAATATTTTCATGAGGGGTGTATCCCGGCTCCAGAAGGTTTACGCCGGTATCTGTGGTCAGGGACCAGTTGTTATGCTTTCCTGATCCGTTCACCCCTGCAAACGGTTTTTCATGAAGAAGACACTTCATTCCATGCTGGGAAGCTACTCTTTTCAGTGTCTGCATAATGATCTGGTTATGATCCACTTCCACATTGGCCTCTGCAAAGATAGGCGCCAGCTCATGCTGGGCGGGAGCCACCTCATTGTGCTGGGTCTTGGCTGCGACGCCCAGCTTCCACAGCTCCTCGTTTACATGTTTCATATAGGCGGAAACTCTCTGACGGATGGTTCCCAGATAATGGTCATCCATTTCCTGTCCCTTAGGAGGCATTGCCCCGAAAAGAGTTCTTCCGGTAAACACCAGATCCTTCCTCTTGCTGAACATTTTCTCGCTTACCAGAAAGTATTCCTGCTCCGCACCTACAGAAGGGATGACTCTTTTTGCCGTAGTATCCCCGAAAAGGCGCACCAGCCGGAGAGCCTGGGTGCCCACCGCCTGCATAGAGCGGAGAAGGGGCGTTTTCTGATCCAGGGCTTCGCCTGTATAAGAGCAGAACGCTGTGGGAATACACAGGGTAGCTCCGGCAGCGTCATGTCTCACAAAGGCCGGGGATGTACAATCCCAGGCTGTATAGCCTCTGGCTTCAAAAGTTGCCCGCAGTCCTCCGGAAGGAAAAGAAGAAGCGTCCGGCTCTCCCTTTATCAGTTCCTTTCCGGAAAAGCTCATAAGCACCTTGCCGCTTGGCAGAGGAGCGGTGATAAAAGCGTCATGCTTCTCTGCCGTCACGCCGGTCAGTGGCTGGAACCAGTGAGTATAATGGGTAGCTCCCTTTTCAATGGCCCATTCCTTCATCTCATGGGCGATAACGTCCGCCATCTCCAGAGACAGCTCCTTACCCTCCAGGATCGTCTGTTTTAATTCTTTATAGACCTTTTTCGGGAGACGCTGCTGCATTACGGAATCATTAAATACATCTTCTCCAAATATCTCGGTTACATTGGTATATTCGCCCATACTCCGGCTCCTTCCTCTTTTACGATTTTTTAAAACTGTTACTAAGATACCGCAAAACCCCTGAAAATGCAAGTATTTTTTACATTCTGCATAGGGTTCCCACTCCCAAAGCCATCAGGCAAATTCCGCTGATCCAGGAAATATCCCTCTGAAAAATATGCTGAAAATAATTTCCGGCTTTCCATCCGGTCTCCATCATGGCCAGGCCTCCCAGAAAAATGCCGGGAACCAGGAAACCGGCCTGAGCCTGTACAAGTCCTGTTCCCAGCCCTGCAGCCATCCCGTCCAGGGAAAGAAGCACAGCCAGAAGAATCCCCTGGAAATAATCCAGTTCCCGGATTTCCTGACCTTCCTGATCCTTTTCTCCGCTGAAAAAACGGAATATCCGGTATCCTCCCATGCCCAGAAGGATCAAAGCTGCAACAAGCAGCGCCAGGGTCTTTGGGAAAAATCTTTCTATTATATACCCCGTCCAGATACCTGCCGCCAGAAGAACGCTCATAACAAAATTCATGATCAGAAGCATTCTGACCGACAGCCTTACATTCCGGGCTCCATACGAAAAACTGACCACAAAAGAATCTGTGGTCAGTGCAATGATCAATAAAACGCCATTTAAAAAGAACATCCGGCTCATAACACACCATCTTTTTTTCTGTTTCTATATCATATGACGGTGTCTCTTCATCGGTTTCTTTATTTCTCAGGCAGCTCTTCCGGAGCCTCTGTCTCAGGATGGAGCTCCTCTGTTCCAGATATTTCCGGCTCTTCCGTAATTTCCGCTGTGCCTGAAGGTTCCCCTTCATAAAATTCTCCCTGGATCTCATTTACATTGTTGATCAGCGGCGCTTTTTCGTTGACCGGAAGCATGATCTCCACCGCATGCTTCAGATTTCGGATTTCTACCTCAGCATGTTCCCCGCCGTACTCTCCGTCAAGGGTCCAGGGGATTTCCTCCTCTGCGATAACGGTCATTGCCGAAGTCTTAAATGCCTCGATCATTTTGGTGTCGGTTCCTCCCACCAGAGAGCCTATGATCTCATTGAGATCCAGAAGAGTCTTCGGTTTCCGGATAAACATGACCTCAAACACGCCGTCGTCCAGCATAACGTCCGGGCCTGTCAGCTTCTTAAATCCCCCCACAGAAGTCGAATTGCTCACCATGCCGAAAATAAACTCTCCTTCCAATTCCGCCTCTTCGCTGACAACCTTAAGATTATAGGATTTTATATTAAAAATTCTCTGAGTTCCTTCTAATATATAGGCTGCATGTCCGAGAATATTCTTCAGGTCCTGATTCGTCTCATAGGATACATCGGTGAACAATCCGAATGCGGCAATATATACAAAAAAGTCCTGATTAAATTTTCCCACGTCAAAAGCATGAGGAACTCCCTCTACAATGTCTGTGGCCGCCTGGAGCATATTTTTCGATATATGGAGACTATTGGCAAAATCATTGGTACTGCCGGCCGGAATATAGCCTATGGGGGTAGGAAAATCCGCCCGGAGAAGGCCCGAGACGATTTCATCTAATGTTCCATCGCCGCCGCCTGCCACTATGAGATCATACTCTCCCGCTTTTTTCTTTGCAGTCTTAAATCCATCCATATACGCCTGGGTGGGGTGTACCGTAACCTCATATCCGCCCTTTACAAAAATATCCAGGATATCCATAAGGCGGGTCTTAATGCTGCCCTTTCCCGATCTGGGATTAACTATGAATAACATTTTTTTGCTCATAGATCTTCCTCCTGCCGTTATAATGCTACCTTCAGAATCTTTAATTTTAGATTTTACTACTTTTGTGAAAAAGAGACAAGATAAAAAAAGAAGTTATCTCAGATTTTCTTTCTGGGATAACTTCTTTCTGTTTCATCGATCTTTTATCTCTGAAAATTCTATGGGCTTATACCAGCTCTAACACAACTTCCATAGCAGCGTCGCCTTTACGGGGACCGATCTTGATGATCCTGGTGTATCCGCCGTTGCGGTCAGCATATTTCGGAGCGATCTCTGTAAACATCTTGTCTACCATATCTACGCTCTTGGTGTTTTTCTTCTTGCCGGCAGCTGCAGCAGGCACTTCTGTTACAGGGTACAGAACCTTTAACATCTGTCTTCTGGCATGTAATCTGGAAGGAGCGTCCTTCTTGATCTCTTTCTGTACTTCGTCGTATACAGTCACTTTCTTACCGTCTACAACCTCTTTTACTCTCTTGCCGTCGGCATCTTTGCGGGCAACCTTTGCTGTAACTGTCACAGTCTCAAAGTTGTCTTTTTCACGAACAGCCATAGCGATCAGGCTTTCAGCGATCTTACGGACTTCTTTTGCTCTTGTCTCAGTGGTAACGATCTTTCCATGATATAACAGATTTGTAACCTGATTTCTCAGTAATGCTTTTCTCTGGTCAGATGTTCTGCCTAATTTTCTATACTTTGCCATTTTAAATTTCCTCCATTTGTGGAACAACGAGCCATGCATTCTTCGGTCTTACTGACCCGCTGCTTTGCTTCCATAAATTTGCTTCTGAGGCTTACTCCTCGCTTGGATTTAACTGTAAGCCCAATTCTTTCAGCTTTGCCAGAACCTCTTCCAGGGATTTCCGGCCCAGGTTGCGGACCTTCATCATATCCTCCGGTGTGCGGTTGCAAAGCTCTTCAACGGTATTGATGCCAGCACGTTTTAAGCAGTTATAGGAACGAACAGACAGCTCCAGCTCGTCAATATTCATTTCCAGAACTTTTTCTTTCTCGTTATCTTCCTTTTCGATCATGACTTCTGCAGTCTTTGCGCTTTCAGAAAGATCGACAAAGAGGCTTAAATGCTCGCTGAGTACTTTAGCAGCAAGGCTCACGGCCTCGTCTGCATCCAGTGTCCCGTTTGTATAGATATCCAGTGTCAGTTTATCAAAGTCAGTAACCTGACCGACACGGGTATTTTCTACAGACATATTGACACGCTCTACAGGAGTGTAGATGGCATCTACTGCAATGACGCCGATGGGCATGTCGTCTGTCTTTCCTTTATCGGCGCTCACATATCCACGGCCTTTGGTGATCGTCAGCTCTGCATTAAATTTGCAGTCTGCCCCGCCATTTAAGGTAGCGATCACCTGGTCCGGATTCAGGATCTCCAGATCCTGATCGATCTGAATATCAGCGCCTGTCACAACGCCTTCGCCTTCGAACTCGATATAAGCAGTTTTCGGCTCATTGCTGTCGCTTAAGTTCTTGATCGCCAGGTTCTTCAGATTCATGACAATCTCTGTCACGTCTTCCTTGACGCCTGGGATGGAACTGAATTCATGGAGAACCCCGTCAATTTTCACCTGGCTTACGGCGGCTCCCGGCAAAGAAGAAAGCATGATCCTTCTCAATGAATTGCCCAGTGTGATACCGTATCCTCTCTCCAGCGGCTCTACCACAAATTTCCCATATCTCTTATCATCAGACATCTCTGTGATTTGAATTTTGGGTTTATTAAAATCGAACATGCAAAGCCCTCCTTGCTACGTGCATAATCCTTAATTATTTGGAGTACAACTCGACGATTAACATTTCGTTTACAGGTACGTCGATCTCTTCTCTTGTAGGAAGTGCTTTCACTTCACCCTTCAGAGCTTCCTGGTCAACATCCAGCCATGCAGGAACAAGACGTCCGCCTGTTACCTCCAGGATATCTTTATATCTCTGAGAACCTTTGCATTTCTCTTTGATCTCGATAACATCTCCTGCTTTTACCAGATAGGAAGGGATGTTTACCTGTTTGCCGTTTACCAGCACATGCTTGTGGTCAACGATCTGTCTTGCTTCTTTTCTTGTTCTTGCGAATCCAAGACGGAAGATCACGTTGTCCAGACGTGTTTCCAGCATAACCATCAGGTTTTCACCGGTCTGTCCCGGTTTCTGGTCTGCTTTCTTATAGTAATTGCGGAAAGGTTTCTCCAGAACGCCGTAGATGAATTTTGCTTTCTGTTTTTCTCTTAACTGAAGTCCGTACTCAGACACCTTTCTGCTTGATCTTTTTAACTGTCTGGTGGATTTCTTATCGATTCCTAAATATACCGGGTCCAGACCTAAGGACCTGCATCTTTTCAGAACTGGTACTCTATTTACTGCCATGATTATTTGACCTCCTAATTAGACTCTTCTGCGTTTTGGTGGACGGCAACCGTTATGTGGAACCGGAGTTACGTCTTTAATGCTTGTAACTTCGATACCGCATGCTGCCAGCGCACGGATTGCTGCTTCTCTTCCTGAACCAGGTCCTTTTACAAAAACGTCAACAGTCTTCAGACCATGAACAATAGCTGCCTTTGCAGCTGTTTCTGCAGCCATCTGAGCTGCATATGGAGTAGATTTCCTTGAACCTTTAAATCCCAGACCACCGGCACTTGCCCAAGATAAAGCATTTCCTTCAGCATCTGTCAATGTAACGATTGTGTTATTGAAAGAAGACTGGATATGTGCCTGTCCGCGTTCAACGTTTTTCTTAACACGCTTTTTTGTCACTTTTTTTGTAACTTTAGCCATTTCTAAACTAACCTACTTTCTCTAATATTCAAACTCTTGGTAAATTTCTGATCTAAAACAGCCTGCTCTTATTTCTTCTTGTTAGCAACTGTTCTCTTAGGACCTTTTCTTGTTCTTGCGTTTGTCTTTGTCTTCTGTCCGCGAACAGGAAGGCCTTTACGATGACGGATACCTCTGTAGCATCCGATCTCCTGAAGTCTCTTGATGTTCAGAGCGATCTCTCTTCTTAAATCACCCTCTACAGGGATCTGTAACTCATCAATAGCGTCACGGATCTTTCCTACTTCTTCGTCAGTGATATCTCTGACACGAGTGTCAGGATTTACGCCTGCTTTTTCCAGGATACGGTCTGCGCTGGATCTTCCGATTCCGTAGATATATGTCAGACCGATCTCAATACGTTTTTCTCTTGGTAAGTCTACACCAGCTATACGAGCCATGTATTTGTTCCTCCATTTTCTGTTAATATTGTTCCTAATTGAGACACATAAAATTGACGGGATTCTATGCGTCCAGCCGCTGAAAGGAAAGGCTCTGCCTTCCGCTTATAATTTTACGCAGCCTTTCCGGTATTGGCGTATACCGGTATTAAGCAATATTCTTCCGCTGTCCTCTCGGTAGAAACAGCCACAGGAGATGATACTTACTGTATCATACTAATATTACTATATTTGATCAGCATGGACAACGCCTCCAGGCGGTTCATGCTGCAGCCGCACTAAAATTAACACAAACAAATCGCCAGTAGCTAATCTTTGTCCTTATTCAGATAAATTCTGTCCTCAAAAATTAGCCCTGACGCTGTTTGTGTTTCGGGTTCTCACAGATGATTCTGATGCTTCCCTTTCTTTTGATAACCTTGCACTTTTCGCAAATTGGTTTTACAGATGATCTTACCTTCACTGTTCTTCCTCCTTTCTGAGCATAAAAGTACATTTGTTATAGTAACACCTCTATGACAAGATTGCAAGCACTTTTTCACGAAAATTTCATCTTTTCTTCCCAGTGTTTTCCGTTGCAAGTATTTCGGATCTCTTCTATAATTAAGTATATAAAGGAGAAATTGCATATGAATAATGAACTATCCAGAGAATTATCTTATGCAAAAGAGAAAGTACAGTACGATACCCAGTGCAAACGTGTTCTAAGCCATAAAGAGATCCTGGCATGGATCCTGAGACGTACTGTAAAAGAATTTACCGATATGTCTGTGAGACAGATCCTCCCTTATATTGAAGGGACGCCGGAGATTTCCTCTGTGCCGGTTTATCCCGGTACGACTGGGAAACCTTCTGGATACTCCGGAGCAGACAGCGGCTATACTGAAAAAATTTCCGGTATGCCTAATGAAGACAAAATCCCCCAGGAAGGAACCATTTACTTTGATATCCGTTTCCGGGTATCTGTTCCAGGGGGAAATAACCTGCAAATGATCATAAATATAGAAGCTCAGAAATCTTTCTATCCAGGCTATGAGATCGTCACAAGAGGGATCTTCTACTGCGCCAGAATGATCTCCGCACAATCCGGGGTAGAGTTTACCTCATCTGATTACAACGGTATCCGAAAAGTCTATTCCATCTGGCTGTGCATGAATGCCCCCCGCAAGATTGGAAATGCGATTTCTACGTATTCCCTGTGCAAGCAGGATCTTCTGCCGGGCCTGCCGGATCACCCCCAGGCCTATGACAAGATTTCTGTGGTCATCATAACCTTAAATGAGTACATAGCTTCTGAAGATCCGTTTATTGGTATGATGAACACGCTGCTGTCTCCGGCGATACCGTACCGTCGGAAAAAGAAGCTATTGGAAGAAGAATATCATCTTCAAATGCACAGCAACCTGGCAAAGGAGGTAGATCTGATGTGCAATTTATCTGATTATGTAGAAGAACGTGGTATCCAAAAAGGTATCCAGAAAGGCATTAAAACAGGCGTTCAAAGTGTCATACTGAATCTGCTCAGACTTGGGACATTAAGCGATAAAGAAATCATGGCAGCCGGAAATCTCTCTCCGGAAGAGCTTGCCCGTATAAAAAAAGAATTGGACAATACAAAAGATGAATAAATAAAAAGGCGTTCACAATTCAATAATACAGAAATAAGGCGTTGCTTACTATATCCAATAGTTTACAGCGCCTTATTCTATATTTAGTAAAACCTTTATTTTGTTTACATCAAGAAGTTCTGCTTCTGCTTTTTCTTTATTTATCTCTCCAGATGATCCTTCCTTTACTCAGGTCATAAGGTGACATTTCAATGGTAACCTTATCCCCCGGAAGGATACGGATAAAGTTCATCCTTAACTTTCCGCTGATATGAGCCAGGATCACATGTTTGTTCTCCAGTTCTACTTTAAACATGGCGTTGGGTAATTTTTCAACTACCTTTCCTTCTACTTCAATAACATCTGCCTTAGACATACAACTTAAACCTCCTGTTGATTCTTATACTCTTTAATGGCTTTCTTTATCTGTTCATCTTCAAGTTTCTGTTTTGTTTCCAGAGTTTGCTTTAAAATCCCCGGAATATAATAATTGATCTGAATGTGTTTTCTCTTCTTTTTCTTAGGTCGGTCCACGCTGCGGTTCTTCCCATCTGCAAGGTAAACAAATTGCGGATCCGCTTTTAAGACTACGTAAAGTCTGTCTTTATCGTGGCCTGCTTTGGACACGGCCAGCATTCCGGTTTCAAATTCTTTCATACAAGCTTCTCTCCTCCGGTAAAGGTGAGGATCTCCGGTTCCCCCTCTGTGATCAGGACTGTATTTTCATAATGGGCAGATAAAGAACCGTCCTGGGTGACCACTGTCCAGTCGTCATTCAGCCATTCTACATCGGCTCTTCCCTGATTGATCATAGGCTCAATGGCCAAAGTCATACCGGGGATCAGACGGATCCCTCTCCTCTTCTGAGGGAAATTCGGGATCTGGGGATCCTCATGAAGATGGGTACCGATCCCGTGGCCTACCAGATCCCGGACGACGCCGTAGCCAAACTGCCGGGCGTAATTGCCGATAGCTGCAGAAATATCATGGAGATGGTTTCCCGCTTTTGCATATTTGATCCCCTCGAAAAAGCTCTGTCTGGTCACATCGATCAGCCTCTGGGCTTCGGGAGAAATCTGTCCTACAGCATGGGTTCTGGCTGCGTCTGAGTGATAGCCCTTATAGATCAGCCCTGCGTCCAGGCTGACGATATCCCCTTCCTGAAGGATCCTGTCCTTTTTGGGAATGCCATGGACTACTTCGTCATTTACGGAAACACAGATAGACGCCGGATAGCCATTGTAGTTTAAAAAGTTTGGAGTGCAGCCCAGGCTCCGGATAAGTTTTTCCCCGAATCTGTCAATATCCAGGGTACTGATCCCCGGTCTGACAAATTGGGCGAGTTCATCATGAACCTTTTCCAGAAGTCTGCCTGCCTGTCTCATAAGTTCAATCTCTCTGGCAGTTTTTATTGTTACTGACATGCTTACTACGCTCCTAATATATCCACGATCGCCTGGAATACGTCTTCCATATCCACGGTACCGTCCACTTCTTTCAGCACTCCGGCCTTTCCGTAGTAGTCGATCAGAGGCTGGGTCTGGTCATGGTATACCCCAAGACGTTTCTGAACAGTTTCCGGCTTATCGTCGTCTCTTAAGATCAGTTTCTCACCGCAGGCGTCGCAGACATCTTCTGTTTTCGGCGGATTATACTTGATATGATAAGTAGCGCCGCAGCCTACACAGGCTCTTCTGCCGGACATACGGTTAATGATGTTTTCATCGGGAACTTCTACGTTAATCGCATAGTCCACCTTCTGTCCCATCTTAGCCAGGGCTGCATCCAGGCTCTCTGCCTGAGGGATGGTTCTTGGGAAGCCGTCCAGAATATAGCCGTTTTTGCAGTCTTCCTGGTTTACTCTGTCGATGACCAGATCTACCGTCAGTTCATCGGGAACCAGAAGTCCCTGATCCATATAGGTTTTTGCTTTCTTTCCTAATTCTGTTCCGTTTTTAATGTTGGCCCGGAAGATATCTCCGGTAGAAATATGAGGGATACCATATTTCTGGGCGATTTTTTTTGCCTGGGTGCCTTTTCCTGCACCAGGTGCTCCTAACATAATGATCTTCATACCTTTTCCCCTTTCTGAATATCACGGGTCCCTCCGTGACTTATTTCCGGTTCACCCGTCCGGCCTTGGTTTTTATTGGCCCTGACATCATCATACACCAAATACAGATTTTTCGCCATATAATATTTTAGAGACAGCCGCAGAAACAGAAGATTTTTCATCTGCTGAAAACCTGTTCTTCCTGCGACGGTCTCTTTCTTAAATAGAGTCGTTAAAACCTACTCTCTTATTCACTTAAAAAGCCTCTGTAGTTACGCACCAGCATACGGGACTCGATCTGTTTTAAAGTTTCCAGTACAACGCCTACCACAATGATGATAGAGGTTCCGCCGAAGGAAACGTTGGCTCCGAAAACACCGTTAAAGAAAAACGGGATCACAGCCACGATCACAAGTCCTGTCGCACCAATGAAGATAATGTAGCTCAGGATCTTCTCCAGATATTCCTGGGTTGGTTTTCCCGGACGGATACCGGGAACAAAGCCGCCCTGCTTCTTCATATTGTCTGCTACTTCCATAGGATTGAAGGTAATGGAAGTATAGAAATATGCAAAGAAGATCACCAGTACGATATACAGTATCAGACCAACGGAATATACCGGCTGGCTTGGATTAAACCAGTTGCTGGAAGTCAGACCTTTCATGATCTCACTTCCGATCCCTGTTCCATTTGTCTTGCCCAGAAAACTGGCGATAACAACCGGGAAAGACATCAGGGATGAGGCAAAGATAATCGGGATAACACCGGCTGTATTAACCTTTAACGGGATGGAGCTGGACTGACCGCCCATGATTTTCCTTCCCACCATCTTTTTGGAATACTGAACCGGGATCCTGCGGATACCGCCGTTTAAGATCAATACCAGAACCACTACAAGAATGATGATAGCGGCAATGATCAGAGCTGCCAGAGCGCCTCTGGCAATGGTCTTGCCCTGGACAAAGGTCTGGAACAGGGTAACAAGATCATTGGGGATCCTGGACACGATATTGATCATCAGGACAATGGAAATACCATTTCCCACACCGTTTTCCGTAATCCGCTCACCGATCCACATCAGCATACTGGATCCTGCTGTAAGGCAGGCCACAACTACCACCGCCTTCAGAACTGTCATATCCGGAACCAGTCCTCTGTTTCCGAATCCCACAGTCATGGCGATAGACTGGAAAAGAGCCAGGCCTACTGTCACATAACGGGTAATGGCCGTAAGTTTCTTTCTTCCTTCCTCGCCGTCCCGATGCATTTCCTCTAACTGAGGAATAGCGATGGTCAGCAACTGGATGATAATGGAAGAAGTAATATACGGTGTGATATTTAATGCAAATATGGACATCTCGGTAAAGGAACCGCCAGTAAATGCGTCAAAAAAGTTGAACGCATCACTGGACTGGCTCGCAAACCATTCTTTGAAATAATCGCTGTCAACCCCGGGAATGGGGAGCTGGGATCCGATACGTATGATCACCAGCATCAACAGCACATAAAAAATTCGACGTCTTACATCCTTTATCTTAAAGGCGTTCTTAAGAGTCTGCAGCATTAGATCACCTCTACTGTTCCACCTGCGGCTTCAATCTTTGCTTTTGCGCTTTCGCTTACAGCATTAACCTTTACATTCAGCTTCTTTGTCAACTCTCCGTTGCCCAGAAGTTTTACCCCGTCTCCTAATTTGGAGATAGCGCCGGAAGCAAGTAAAGCAGCTGGAGTAACCTCTGCTCCATCCTCAAATCTGTTTAAGATATCAACGTTTACTGCAATGATCTCCTTAGAGTTTCTGCATTTGAAGCCTCTCTTCGGAAGTCTTCTGTATAAAGGCATCTGACCGCCTTCAAAACCTGGTCTCTTAGCTCCGGAACGGGCTTTCTGTCCTTTATGTCCTTTACCTGCTGTCTTTCCGTTTCCTGAACCATGTCCACGGCCTCTTCTGAAGTTATCGCTCTGTCTGGAGCCTTCTGCTGGTCTTAAATTTGATAAATCCATGTTGGCACCTCCTTTTCAAACTGTATTAGATCTCTTCTACTTTCACTAAGTGTCTTACCTGCTGGATCATTCCCCGTACTGCGGCGTTATCCGGCATTTCCACTGTTTTGTTCAGTTTTCTTAAACCTAATGCTTCTACTGTTTTTTTATGTTTCGGAACAGCACCGATTGTAGATTTCACCAGAGTGATTTTTAATTTATCTGCCATTTTTCAATCCTCCTTATGCAAAAATCTCATCTACAGATTTTCCGCGAAGTTTTGCAACCTCTTCCGGAGTCTTTAACTGGCTTAAACCTGCGATAGTAGCCAGAACTACGTTCTGCTTGTTACGGGAACCCATACATTTTGTACGGATATTCTTAATACCTGCAAGTTCGATCACCGCACGAGCTGGACCTCCGGCAATAACACCAGTACCTTCCGGAGCCTTCTTCAGCAGCATCTCGGCGCTTCCGAATTTTCCGATGAAGTCATGGGTAATACTTCCGTTTTCATCTCTTGCTACAGTAACTAATTTCTTCATAGCATCCTCTTTTCCTTTGCGGATCGCTTCAGGAATTTCGGCTGCTTTTCCTAAACCAGCGCCAACATGTCCGTTGCCGTCACCTACAACAACTAAAGCTGTGAAACGGAAGTTACGACCACCTTTAACAACTTTTGTTACACGCTTGATTGACACTACTTTTTCTTCTAACTCAAACTGACTAGCATCAATAATAGAACGTTTCATGTGTTCTTCTCCTCCCTTATTAGAATTCTAACCCAGCTTCTCTTGCTGCGTCTGCTAAAGCTTTGATTTTTCCGTGATATATAAAACCGCCTCTGTCAAAGACAACCTCTTTGATCCCAGCCTCGATCGCTCTCTTGGCAATAACTGTTCCCAGATATGCTGCAGCGTCAACGTTATTGGTCTTCTCTAATTCAGCTTTCACATCTTTCTGAGTTGTAGAAGCAGAAACCAGAGTTTTTCCAACTGTATCGTCAATAATTTGAGCATACATATGATTATTGCTGCGGAATACTGCTAAACGAGGTGTAGCAGCTGTGCCGCTGAGATGATTACGTATTCTTCTATGCTTTTTTGCGCGAACTTTCGCTCTTGATACTTTACTAACCATTTTTACACTCTCCTTAATTATTTCTTACCAGTCTTACCAACTTTACGTCTGATCACTTCATCAGCATATTTGATACCTTTACCTTTGTATGGCTCAGGTTTTCTCTTGTCTCTGATTTCAGCAGCATACTGGCCTACTTTTTCTTTGCTGATACCGGATACGATGATCTTGTTTCCGTCTACCTTGG
The DNA here is from genome assembly GCA_944384185.1 of uncultured Blautia sp. Taxonomy (GTDB): domain Bacteria; phylum Bacillota; class Clostridia; order Lachnospirales; family Lachnospiraceae; genus Blautia. Next base: position 21,714 of record CALWSM010000024.1, read on the forward strand.
ACTCCAGACCTTCCGGATCCTCCATCTCAACAGGGTGAGAGTATCCCAGGTTCAGAACTAATTTCTTGCCCTGCTTTGCTGCTCTGTAACCTACACCGTTTACCTCCAGAGTTTTCTCATAACCCTGGCTTACACCGATCACCATGTTCTGGATCAGGGTTCTTGTTAAACCGTGTAAAGCTTTCATTTTCTTTAAATCATTTGGTCTTGTTACTACTACATGACCATCTTCTACTTTAATTGTCATTTCAACAGGTAACGCTCTCTCAAGTGTTCCCTTAGGACCTTTTACAGTCACAACGTTGTTCTCGGCTACTTTTACTTCTACTCCGGCCGGAACAGCTACAGGCAGTCTTCCAATACGTGACATACCAATTTCCTCCTTACTTAGATTTTCGGAAGGGCCTATTATGGTTCCCTTCTGTTTTCAGTACACTCTATATTTTCTCGCACTAAGTTCAAGCTGCGCCTTTCGGCTTGCTTTCACTAAGTTGCTTTTGCGGGTATCTTCCCTCAACTAAGCTCATCTCTCGCCTTCGGCTCGGCTTCGCTAAGGTTCGGGAAGGGCCTCGCACTAAGTTCAAGCTGCGCCTTTCGGCTTGCTTTCACTAAGTTGCTTTCGGCCTACCAAACGAATGCCAGGACTTCTCCGCCTACGTGGAGCTTTCTTGCTTCTTTGTCTGTGATCACGCCCTGGTTTGTGGACAGGATTGCGATTCCCAGTCCGCCTAATACTCTTGGGATTTCCTGGCTGCCGGCGTAGATACGCAGACCTGGTTTGGAAATTCTCTTCAGACCTGTAATGATCTTTTCATTTTTATCTGCACCATATTTTAATGTGATGCGGATGGTCTTGAATGCTCCGTCTTCCAGAACATCATATTTTGCGATATAACCTTCTTTTAAAAGGATATCTGCGATAGCAAGTTTCATCTTAGATGATGGTACATCTACTGTGTCGTGTTTTGCAGTGTTCGCATTACGGATTCTTGTAAGCATATCTGCGATCGGATCGCTCATTGTCATGATAGTTTCCTCCTAAATTAGACTTTTCATGTTGATTACTAAATTGCTTTCGGGTATCTTCCCTCAACTAAGCTCATCTCTCGCCTTCGGCTCGGCTTCGCTAAGGTTCGGGAAGGGCCTCGCACTA
>CALWSM010000025.1 GCA_944384185.1 uncultured Blautia sp.
CAGACGAGTTCCGTTGCATTACGGAAGAAGAGGAGAAGTTTCTTTGACAGAAAAATTAATTTGCCTGTCTGTTCATTGACTGGCTGATTTATTACGGTTATACTGAGATTAAAATGAAATAATATGTGGAGGCAAAATGATTTTATATCATGGAAGTAATATGGTTGTTGAACAGCCGAAACTTATAAAGCAAAATCGTTTTTTAGACTTCGGATTTGGATTCTATACGACTACCAATCGGGAACAGGCTGAGAATTTTGCTTTAAAAGTTGCGCAGCGCCGGAAGTCAGGAGAAGCAACCATGAATATTTATAGTATCGAAGAAAAAAAGGCATTCAAGGAATGCAGTCTTTTGCGATTCGAGGCACCGGACGAGAAATGGTTGGATTTTGTGTCAGCCAATCGTCAGGGAAATTATCGAGGAAAGCAATATGATCTGATTTATGGAGCAGTGGCGAATGATGATGTATACCGTACGATTACCTTGTATATGACAGGAATCCTGTCAAAAGAACAGGCGCTGACTGCTTTGAAGATCCGCAAATTGTTCGATCAAATGGTTTTTGCAACAGAAAAATCTTTGAAATATCTGCATTTTGAAGGGAGAGAAACCGTATGACGAAAGATCAGTTTAGTGCATTGCTGGCAATCATTGTTCCGCCTGTTATTGAACAGATTACAAAGAATAGTAATATTGAAGAGAGCGAGGCGATTTCCAGATTTTATCAGTCCAGACTTTATGAGGAGCTATCCGATGAAAAAACTGGATTATGGCATTATGGTCCTATGACCTTATATACTATGTATCAGGATGAGCTTCTGACAGGAACTTATGACTATCCGGAGGAGGCATGAGAAATGGGGAGAGAAGAGGACTTTTTAATCTATTGTATGGAACGATACCGCTACTACAAAAATCTTTCTGGAAATGATGTGGCGGAGCTTTTTGAAAAATACAGTGTTTACTGCTATATTAAACAATATTTTGAGTCTCTGCATACAATGGGCGACTATTATATCGTACAGGATATTGATGATTATATCAGGGATAGAGAGGGGACTTACTGTGGGAAAACGGACTCTTAAGGAAATTATTCTCCACTAAAAGAACCGTCCCTCCGGCATATTTGTTGCCCGGAGGGACGGTTCCCCGATTTATGAAATTTCCCCGGTTACCCGCTCTGCATCCGTTTGATCACCTTCAACCGGGTGAACTCTTCTCTTTCTTTCTCTTCCAGAGCATTGGAAATGCTTTTGGTAAGAGCTTCAAATTTGGGAATGGTAATATTTTTCAGAGCATTGGCCCGTTTCTGGGTCTTTTTTATATTCACTGCCAGACGGTAGGCGGAATTCTCTACCATAGACAGGCGGATGGTCAGTTCCTTTACTTTTTCAAAGGCGGCCCGGGCCTCGTCCAGGGAGGCCTTGGTGCCGTAGTAGGCGTAGGTAGGCGCTCCGGAATCCGGTTCATACCGGACCAGAGGGATCTCCGTTCCCATAACGCTTCTTGTCTTAATCTCTATAGAATTTTCTACAGGGACTGTTCTGGAGATTTCCTGCACATTGCGGATGCCGATCTCTACGTTGGCTTTCTGGAGAGCGGCGTAGGCGGTGCGGAAGGTTACATCGATCTGAGACTGGATATCCTTGGCCTGATCGATGAGTTCCATCAGCTCCCGGATCAGGATGTTCCTCTTTTTATCCATCAGGTCAAAACCCTGTCTGGAAAGAGCCAGAGAATTTTTGGCCAATATAAGGTTTCCCTTGGTGGGGAAAGTATTGGGATCCATATCATCACCTCTCTTTTTTATGGCCTGCCGCCGGTCAGCGGCTTCCCTCCTGAGCCTCATCAGCAGATTTATAATATTTATCCAGGATCTTGGTGTCGATCCGGTCCAGTTCCTCTCTTGGGATCATACCCAGCAGCTTCCAGCCCAGATCCAGAGTCTCGGTAATGCTCCGGTTTTCATCCGGCCGCTGGCCCACGAATTCATGCTCAAAGGCTTCTCCGAATTTCAGATAGATCTTATCAATGGGAGAAAGCTCGTCTTCTCCGATAACAGAGGCCAGAGCTCTGGCGTCCCCCACCTTTGCATAACAGGAGAACAGCTGGTTGGCTACGTCCTGATGATCCTCCCGGGTGAAGCCTTCGCCGATACCGTCCTTCATCAGACGGGAGAGGGAAGGAAGCACATTGATGGGAGGATAAATGGCCTGCCCGTGGAGCTGACGCTCCAGAACGATCTGCCCCTCGGTGATGTACCCGGTCAGGTCCGGGATGGGGTGGGTAATGTCGTCGTTAGGCATGGTCAGGATAGGGATCTGGGTGACAGATCCGGTCCCTCCTCTTACAATGCCGGCCCTTTCGTAAAGTGTGGCAAGCTCGCTGTAGAGGTAGCCGGGATAACCCTTTCTGGAAGGGATCTCCCCTTTGGAAGAGGAAACCTCACGCATAGCCTCGCAGAAAGAGGTGATATCCGTAAGGATGACCAGGATATGCATACCTTTCTCAAAAGCCAGATATTCGGCGGCGGTCAGAGCCACCTTGGGCGTGATCAGCCTTTCCACTACCGGGTCGTTGGCAAGGTTGAGATACATCACCACATGATCCGATACGCCGCTTTCCTCAAAGGTCCGGCGGAAGAATTCCGCCACATCGTATTTTACCCCCATTGCCGCAAAGACAATGGCAAAATTTTCGTCGCTGTCGCCCCCCAGAGAAGCCTGCTGTACGATCTGAGCGGCAAGCTGATCGTGGGGAAGTCCGTTGCCCGAGAAAATAGGAAGCTTCTGTCCGCGGATCAGGGTAGTCAGTCCGTCAATGGCCGAGATACCTGTCTGGATAAAGTTCCGGGGATATTCCCTGGTCACCGGATTCAGGGGCAGGCCGTTGATGTTCAGCCGCATTTCAGAAGCTACAGGACCCAGGCCGTCGATGGGCCTTCCGATACCGTCAAAGGTACGTCCCAGTATTTCCGGAGAAAGATCGATCTCCATCGGGTGGCCGCTGAGCCTTGTGTGGGTATTCATAAGGGACATGTTTTCAGTTCCCTCAAATACCTGGATCACAGCCTTGTCTTCGTAGATCTCCACGATACGTCCCAGTTTTCTGGTGCCGTCGTCCACACGGAACTCCACGATCTCGTCGTATGAGGCGTTTCTCACCCCTTCCAGGACAACAAGAGGGCCGTTGATCTCGCTTAATCCTAAATATTCTATCGCCATTTCCGTCCCTCCTTATCCGTTCTTTTCCATGACTGTATTATAAAAATCATCAATGGCTTTCATATAATCATCCATCATTTCCAGATGATCGTTTGGCACATCATACTTAATGGAAATGACTTTTTCAAAGATATTTTCCCGTTTCAGTATGGAGACCGGCATTCCCATTCCCACCAGGATTTTACATTTCTGGTTGAGATAGAGGATCACCTCCATCATTTTAAACTGTTTTTCCAGAGAAACGCTGGTATCGTCCGGGTGGAAAGCGTTCTGCTGGAGGAAGCCCAGACGGATGACTCTGGCGATCTCCAGGGTCAGCTTCTGGTCGTCAGGGAGAACGTCGCTTCCAATGAGCTTGACGATCTCCATCAGGCTGCTCTCCGAGTTCAGGATAGCCATAAGCTGGTTCCGGTCCTCCACAAATTTTGGGGAGACATTTTCACTGTACCAGTGGGCCAGATCTCCCAGATATTCGCTGTAGCTGGTGAGCCAGTGAATGGCGGGAAAATGCCGGGCGTAAGCCAGGGATTTGTCCAGTCCCCAGAAGCAGCGGACGAAACGCTTGGTGTTCTGGGTTACCGGTTCGGAAAAATCTCCGCCCTGAGGAGACACGGCTCCGATAATGGACACCGAGCCTTCTGTGCCGTTTAAGTTCTGCATCATGCCGGCCCTTTCATAGAAGGCAGAGAGCCGGGAAGCCAGATAAGCGGGGAAGCCTTCCTCCGCAGGCATTTCCTCCAGACGGCCGGAAAGCTCCCGGAGAGCCTCCGCCCACCGGGAGGTGGAGTCCGCCATGATCGCCACGTCGTAGCCCATATCCCGGTAGTACTCCGCCAGGGTAATGCCTGTATAGATAGAAGCCTCACGGGCAGCCACAGGCATATTGGAGGTATTGGCAATGAGAGTGGTGCGGGCCATGAGGGGATTCCCTGTTTTCGGGTCGTGAAGCTTGGAAAAATCCTCCAGTACCTGGGTCATTTCATTTCCTCGTTCTCCACAGCCGATATAAACAATGATATCTGCGTCAGACCACTTGGCGATCTGATGCTGGGTCATGGTCTTCCCGGTTCCGAAGCCTCCGGGAACTGCGGCTGTGCCTCCCTTGGCGATGGGAAACAGGGTGTCCAGGATACGCTGGCCGGTTACCAGAGGCTTAGAAGCCGGATACCGGCGGCCGGTAGGCCGGGGGATCCGGATGGGCCATTTCTGGGCCAGCTTCAGCTCATACTCTGTGCCGTCAGAAAGGGCCAGCACCGCCACCGTCTGGGTAATATTATATTTCCCGTCGGGAACTACAGATTTTACAGTTCCATGGACATTGGGAGGGACCATGGACTTGTGTACAATAGAGGGGGTCTCGGGAACCTCGGCGATAATGGTGCCTCCGTAGACTTCCATGCCGGGAGTGATAGTCATATGCACCTCCCAGAGCTTTTCTGTATCCAGAGAATCCACCTGCATACCCCGGGAGATATATTTCCCGGACTGCTGAGCGATCACAGACAGAGGCCTCTGGATACCGTCAAAAATATTGTCCAGGATCCCAGGCCCAAGAGTTACCGAGATGGCGTCGCCGGTGGCGGTGACGGTCTCTCCCGGTTTCAGGCCGCTGGTCTCTTCAAAGACCTGTACGGTAGTTGCATCCTTTTTCAGAGAGATCACTTCCCCTACCAGATGCTCCTCACCTACATGGACCATCTCGGACATTTTAAACCCTGTATTTCCCTTCAGATAAATGACAGGGCCGTTAATGCCGTAAATAATACCAGTTCTACTCATGCTTCAGCCCTCCGTCAAAATTAAAGTTTTCCTTCTCCGCCTCTAATAAGGTGCTGAAGGTGTAATCGATCAAGATATTTTTCTCAGGGATCACAGCCCGGAGCCCTCCCAGAAAAGAGGTCTGGGAGATCTGAGGCCGGATCCCGGTGCGTTTTTCCATTTCTTCTGCCAGAGCTTTGTCGCCGGGAGAGAGATAGATCTCTAAGGAATCCTCCTGTGCGGCGTCGATAGCCTTTTTTACCTTGTCTTCCAGCCAGTCGGCGTATGCGGGACTGGAGAGGAAGGAACGGAGCATTTCCTCCACCTCGTCGAAAAGCTTCTCCTCAAGCTCCCGGTGCTTTTTGGAAAGGCGCCTTTTGATGTGGAGATGCTCGGAAGAGAGGGCTTTGTTCACTTCTCTGGCGGCGTTTTCCGATTCTATTTTAAACTGATTTTCTGAGGCTGCTTTCTTTTCCTTTTTGTGCTTTTCCAGTTCCTCTTCCAGAGAGGCTCTGTACTGGGAAATGGCTTTGGACGCCTCTTCCTTGGCGCTTTCTATGGAAACTGCATAGAAATGCTGCAGCTTTTCTTCCGTTGTCATACCGATCACCTTCCTGTCATAATTTTAGTCCGATAGCTTCATTCACATAGGAAGTAATGAAGTCGGGGGCCCGTCCGGTTCCGTGGCGGTCAGGAATTTCTATGAGAAGAGGGAGACGGTGGTTCAGACGGATGTCATCGATAATATCCGGAAATTCCTTTCCGAATTTTTCCGTCAGAAGGATCACCCCGTTTTCTTTGTTGGCAATGGCTTCCTCCAGGGCTTCTTTCAGTTCGGCTCTTTTATGGACGACCACCCCTTCTACTCCTGCCAGACGCATGCCGGTGTAAGTATCAATATTGTCACTGATCAAAAACATTTTCATAGGAAATCTTCCTTCCTTAAAGGTCAGCCTAATCTTCCCAGGATCATAAAGGAAATGATCAGACCATAGAGGGCGATACCTTCCGCCATGGCTACGAAGATCATGGACTTACCGAAGAGAGAGCCGTCCTCGCTGATCGCTCCAAGAGCTGCGCTTGCAGAGCTGGCCACAGCGATACCGGAGCCGATACCGGACAGTCCGGTAACCAGTGCGGCGCCCAGATAGCCGAGGCCTTCTGCCAGACCGGAGCCGGCGGCGTCTGAGGCCGCCTGTGCGCTTACCGTGCCGCCGAACATAACGAAGGTAGCCACAAGAAGGGTTCCAAAGAAGAAGAAACAGTTCGCTGCCAGAGATTTTTTGTAACGCTTTTTGTTTTTCTCTCCCAGCAGGAAAGCTCCAAAGGGAATGATGATGCTTAAGATCAAGGCTGCTGCAATTGTGATTTGGATAAGTGTTGTCATAATATAAATCCTCCTGATAATTTCTGATATAGATTAAGACCTATGCCTGGCCTGAGGTGCTTTTGCGGTTTACCCGTTTCAGGAACGGGCGGAATTCTTTTCCGCTTCCTTTGTAAAAACGGCTGAACATTTCATAATATTCCAGACGTAATACCTGGATCCCCACGATCAGCCCTTCCATGGCGCATACAAAGAGATTTCCCAAAACAATAATGATCCAGTTTGTGCCGCCGCCGCTTTCCGCCCCGGCCAGCATAAGGACAACGCCCATCATGGCGGCGTGGCTGACGGCAAAGGCGCCGATACGCACAAAGGACAGGGTATTGGAAAGAAAGCTCAGCATGATCTCGAAGAGCTCAAAGAAGCTCTGTACGAAAAACATGGGCTTGCTGCCTTCAATGGCCGGACTCTTTTTCTCCGCCAGCCGGGTAATGGGCTCCTTCACCATGATAATGAGCAGAGGAACCGCAAAAAGAATCACCAGCAGGCCGGCGGCCGGGAGGGGATTTCCGGTGATCAGAAGCAGGACGCATACGGTCAGGGTCCCGTAGAACACCAGTCCGCATACGGCGTTCTGGTCAAACCAGGTGCCTTCCATATCTTTTGCTTTTACAGCGTTTACAATATGGAAGATCATGGTGAGCAGGATCAGGAACATACCGAAAATGATCGCCGCCACAAAAACCGTGTTCATATTTCCCAGGCCCGGAACCAGAGTCATGGACTCTGCAGGCCGCAGCCATATGGGTTCCAGGATATCTTCAAAACCAAAGATGCTGCCGAACATAAATCCGAAGAAAGTGGAGAAGATGCCTGCAGTGCCGATGATAGCGGCCAGATCCATATGTTTTATTTTATATAGAAGAAATCCCCCTGCAGCCAGGAGAAGACCCTGCCCCACATCGCCAAACATGATCCCGAAGATAAAGGAGTAGGTGACCGCTACGAAAATGGTAGGGTCTATTTCCCGGTAGTCCGGAAGCCCGTACATTTTTACATACATTTCAAAAGGCTTGAAGATCTTGGGATTCTTCAGTTTTGTGGGCGGTTTGCAGTTGATCTTGTTTTTATCATCCTCCACCACACAGAAAAGATTGGCGTCATCCTCAATATCCTTCATAAAAGCGGAAGCGTCCTTTTCACTCATCCATCCGCAGAGAATGTAAAAGGTTTCCTGATGCTCTTTTACACAGGCGGCTACCTTCCGCACGTCAAAGTTCGTGGACAGAGCGTTTAAAGCGGCCTGGGCGGAGAGGATCTTAGAGGCGTCTTCCTGAAGGAGCTTCTGTATTTCTTCCTGCCGGCTGTCGTATTCTTTTTCCAGATCCGCCAGCTTCTGCCTGTACTGGCTGCAGAGGGTCTGGGGAGTACCGTGATAAAAATCCTTTTTCAGATAGATCCGCTCAAAATGCATAGAGGAAAAGGCGGCGTCCACCTGTTCCATCTTTGTCCAGAGAACAAAATACAGCCCCCAGACATAATCGGGATCTTCCTGGCAGGGATAAAACATGGTGTCCAGATTGTCATATACATAAGTTTTGAATTTTTCATAATATTCCCGCTGGATCCGTCCGAAACGTACCTGAACGAACCGGTAATGGACCAGTTTGTCTACGTCTCCCGGAAGGGAGGAGAAAGGAGACAGCCGGTTGATATCCTCGGCAGCGGCAGTGCGCTGGGCTGTCAGCTCCTCACATTCCTGGCGCAGCAGGGAAATCCGCTTTCCCAGAGTATCCAGGAGAGACTGTATTTCTTCCAGAGAGATATCCTCAAGGGGAATATCCTGCGCCTCCCCCAGAAGATCTGCAAATTCATTGACCTTTGTCAGCAGATCTCTGTAGGGATTGATCTGGATATAAGGAGATAAATGCTGTACCTGGGTAAGCTGGGCCATGGCGTTTTCCAGATGGATCTCATATTTGGAGAGATAATCATTTACCACCCGGTCAATATCTGCCTTGGGCCCGGTAATACTCAGGAACTTCATCTTCTCGATCATGTAATCACCTCCGAGTTCTTAAGTTTTGTGAATATAATCCAGTGTCTCAGCAGGCGAAAGTCCGTAACGGACACATTCTATAGCTGTGGTCAGCCGGTCTACTTCATGCTCTTTGTGATAAAGATAGGAATAGATCACAATTACTGAGTGTGGATATTTTCTTGCCTCTTTTTCTATAACTGTCTTCAGATTCAGATTATAGAATTCTTCCAGCTTTTCCGGTGCAAGCTCGGGAAAGCGTTTTTTATAATAGGTAGCGTCTAAGGCCCTTCGGAATTCCTCCAGGTCCGGCGCCTCCGTCAGAGCGGTAATGTCATTCTTAGATAAACGATAATGCATAGGGATCAGCAGGGCGTAAATATCTGTGGAGGACATATGATAGTATTTCTTTGAGCGGTAGATCCACTGAAGGTTCAGCATATCAAATTTATTGCCGTAGGCAGCGGTGATCTCCGCCAGATCTCTTTTTTTAAACAATTTCTCCTTTACCGACCAGATATTTGCGAAATAATACTGATCCAGGGCCATACTGTAATCAAAAAGGGTAGGCTTATAGTCCCGCCCAAGCTTGCTCAGCGGTCCATAGTATTCAGAACCCTGGAGATTGTTCACGAATTCTTCAACAGTGGAAGAATTGGTAAGCCTTTCAATGTCCAGTTTGGAATGCCGGTCAAAAAAGGACTGAAAAAGTGAAAGATCCAGTTCTGCCTTCCCTTTATCAAGAACCTTACGCAGACAATCCTTCATAACTGCAATCTCATACCGCTTGAAGTACAGGGCCATAAAAGTCCGCTGCTCAGGATTGGCAAAACGGTAGAGCTTGGCAAAATTCTGGTGGATGGTATGGATAAGGAGCTTTTCAATATCTCCTCTGTGGAGGCTGTTCTCATCCAGATCTGCCCACAGATCCGAAAATCCCGGCTGTTTTTTCAGATAAGCCACAACCTGGGGGACAGAATCCATCTGAGCGATCTCCTGGTACTGCTCTTCGTTCATCAGTTTGCTCTGCATGGCCCGTATTTTTGTAGACAGGCCGCTGTAAGAAAGCAGGCTTCCCATAATCTCACATCCTTAATATCCGGTTATATATTTCTTCCGCCAGGGCTGTGTGGCATTCCTCATAATGCCTGTCCAGTTCTTCCAGAATGCGGGCGGTTTCCGATTTCTGGCGGGCAAGCTTTTCTTCCATCTGGATCTTCAGCCCTTCCCGGATCCCGGCGGCTTTTTTTTGGTTTTCTTCGTCTATGGCCTGGTCAAAATCCTGAACTGCCTGGTCATATTCTAAAGCAAGCTGCTTTTTCTGCTCAGCCACATCGTCCATGATATGCGAGGCCGCAGCTTCTATTTCAGCCAGTTTGCTGATGATATCTTCCATAGAATTTCCTCCTTAAATTACTACCACTTATCATACACCATTTTTAGGGAAAAGTCACATAAAATCCATGGAAAAAACAGGGAAAATGATGAATTATAACGATTCAGACTTGAAATCCCGGCAGGATATCAGGTATACTCTTATGGAAATCAGGAAAGGCAGGAATACCATGAGATTAAGAAATATACCGGGGGCAAAGGAAGCCATCGAAAACAGCAGATTTGTAGTCCGGCAGGTTCAGGAGAAAAAGGGCGCCTGGCATCGGATCTTCGGAAATGAGCGTCCGATACATATAGAAGTGGGAATGGGAAAAGGACGCTTTCTGATGGAGATGGCGGCCCTGAACCCGGAGATCAATTATATTGGGATTGAAATGTATGACAGCGTTCTTTTAAGAGCTGTGCAGAAAATGGAGGAAAAAGCGGCGGAAGGGGAGGTTTTGGAAAATCTCCGTTTTATCCGTATGGACGCCCGGGAGCTTCTTCTGGTTTTTGATAAAAATGAAGTGGACAGGATCTATCTGAATTTTTCCGATCCCTGGCCAAAGGAGCGTCACGCCAAACGCCGGCTGACTTCCCGGCAGTTTTTTGAGCGGTATGATCAGATCCTGGCGCCCCGGGGCGTGGTGGAGTTTAAGACAGACAATAAACCGCTTTTTAAATTTTCTCTGGAGGAAACAGAGGAGGCGGGATGGAAGCTTATGGCCCATACCTTTGACCTTCATCATGATCCTTCCATGAATGAGGGAAATGTTATGACAGAATATGAAGAAAAATTTTCTTCTATGGGAAATCCTATCTACAAGCTGATCGCAGGGAGATAAAAACACAGGGCAGGCGCCCTTGTTTTTCCGGCGCCGGATAGGCCGGCGATATCTGTATACCAGACGCTGTTCTCAGCATATGTTGTAATAGACAAGAAACGGGGAGGAGCGGTTATGGTAAGGAAGAAGGGCGGGCTGGAGAACTGCCTGTTTCGATGGGCGTACCAGAACCGAAAGGCCGGCACCAGGGCGGCGGAAATCCTGAGATCCATAGAGGAAACCGAAAAGATTTTAAAGTCTGTAAAATTCAAAAAAAGGTAATAAAACCAAATGTGAAAAAATATAAAAAAATGCTTGCATTTTGCAAAAGACTGGGTTATAATATCTCTTGCGTTAAAGAAAACGCAAAAAAACAAAAGATATGCGCCTTTAGCTCAGTTGGTAGAGCAGTAGACTCTTAATCTATTTGTCCAGGGTTCGAGTCCCTGAAGGCGCACTTAAAAGCACTGTTTTTGAAGCCGTAGAGCTTTGGGGACGGTGTTTTTTTGTGGTTTTACATAGATTTGAAGGTTCTATAATATGTTTCAAACACTTCTGTGCTACTATATTTGTGCAGCCACAGAATCAATGCCTGCAGACCCCGGGAGAGATTCCCGCAGGCCCGCAGGCAGAAAAAAAGAGCCGTGAGGGAAACGGCCATGTAAATATGGAACAGCGAGGTGTTTGGAATGAGAAAAGAGAGAAGAACCCGGAAACAGATGAAGTACGATCTTATGCGAAGCTATTCTGGAATGGAGGCCAAGGTCAGCCGGAAAGCAAAGGATATTTTTAAAAGAAAACCCTACGCTGTTGCGCAATAAGAAATATATATATAAAAATACAGCATACAAATCAGGAAGCGAAATTTTCAGAGAGAAAATCTCCGGAAAGTTCCGCTCCTTTTTTTCTTGCCAATTTTACGGACAGAGGTTATACTAAGATACTATCTCAAGCAGGTATTCCATAGCTTTTTGGTAACTGCTGGAAGGAGGATTTATGACATACCTGATTACTTTTTTAGAAGGGCTGATCACATTTATCTCGCCCTGTCTGCTCCCTATGCTTCCCGTATATGTGGCCTACTTTGCCGGGGGAAAAGGAGAGCAGAAACGCTCACCCTTTTGGAAAGCCCTGGCCTTTGTGGCAGGCTTTACAGTTACCTTCGGGATTCTGGGAGCCTTTGCAGGAACAGTGGGAGGGCTTCTCAGAAGATATCAGACGGAAGTCAATCTGGTCTGCGGCCTGCTGGTGATCTTTTTCGGCCTGAGTTTTCTCGGGGTGATCAGACTGCATATTTTCAGAGGAACCGGCGGTATGGGGCAGAGTACAGAAATGGGTATATTTTCTACCCTTCTTTTTGGAGTTGTGTTCGGATTGGGCTGGACGCCCTGCATCGGAGCTTTTTTGGGCTCCGCCCTTATGCTGGCTTCCTCCCAGGCTTCCTGGACACAGGGGATTCTGCTCCTGTTATGCTATTCTGCAGGTCTTGGGATTCCCTTTCTTATCAGCGCAGTGCTGATACAAAAGCTGAAAACCACCTTTGACTGGATCAAAAGTCATTATGGGATCATCAATAAGATCTCCGGTGGACTTCTGATCCTGGTGGGGATCCTGATGATGACAGGACTGATGAATCAATATCTGGCTTTAGTAAGCTGAGAAAGGAGAGCCTATGAGCGAAAAGCAGAAATGGATCCTGGGGGCAGTGGCTTTTGTTCTTTTTCTGGTGATCGCCGGATTCGGCTATCAGGAACTGCAAAAAGAGGCGGAAAGACAGGAGAAAAAACAGGCACAGACACAAGAGCAGACACAAGAACAGACCGGGACAGAGGAACTCTCAGAAGAGAGCGGAGAAAATGAGGCTGCATCACAGGAGGAAGAGCCGGAAGCGGTAGAATATGCGGAGGCGCCTGATTTTACCGTATGGGATCAGGAAGGAAATCAGACCAGCCTGAAAGAGATCCTGGAAGGGAAGCCGGCGGTGATCAATTTCTGGACCAGCAAGTGCCCGCCCTGCAAAGAGGAGATGCCGGACTTTGAGGAGCTGTATCAGGAAATGAAGGATCAGGTGCAGTTTATCATGGTAGACGGGGTAGGCTGCATGGGAGAAACGGAGGAATCCGGCAGGGCTTACGTAGAAGAACAGGGATTTACTTTCCCGGTATATTATGATCTGGAAATGGATGGGGTGATAAACTATGGGATCCGGGCCTTTCCCTCTACCTATATCCTGAACAGCCGGGGCCGGCTGGTAACAGGAGGCAGCGGTATGGTCAGCAAGGAAATCTTGCAGGAGCTTCTGGATCAGGTTTTGGAGCCTTAGTGCTTTCCGCTAAGAAAAGGGGACTGTTCCACCTGGATCGGGTGAAAACAGTCCCTTCCTTGATTATCGGCCTCCTGTATAGGATATAGGCTGCTATATGGCAACTGTCTGCAGGAGCTTTCTTTTTACTGGAGCATGGAAGCCAGAACCTGGTTCACGGTCTTTCCCTCTGCGATACCCTTTACCTTTGGCATGAGGACTTTCATGATCCTGCCTTTGTCTTTGGCGGTGGGGGTCTCAATAGAAAGCTCTGCCAGAACTCCCTGGATCACTTCTTTGATCTCCTCTTCGCTGAGCATTTTGGGAGCGAACTCTTCGTATACGGCGATACGCTTTGAACACTCGTCAATGATATCCGTCCGGTCTGGCGGCGTCATTTCCAGAGTTTCCTTTGTCTGCTTGATCTCTTTTAACACCACTTCGTTTTCTTCTGCTTCTGTGAGATCCTCCCGTTTGTCAATGGCTTTGTTTTTCAGGGCGGCCAGCAGCATGGAAAGAGAATCTTTCCGGTCTTTATCTTTGGCTTTCATGGCTTCTACCATGGCTTTTCTTACATCATCGATCTTACTCATATCTGAACATCTCCTTTTTTCTACTTGCTTATAAGTATACCATTTCTCCCGGGGGAGTCAATGGATGAGAAAAAAATCTACCGGATCCTGAGAAGGTTCCAGCGGAAGTATGCCGCAAGAGAGCGGATCACTACAGTAACGGTCAGCCCCAGGACGGTAGCGGTGGCCTCCCCCATAGTGTAGCCGCACACTACACAGGTGATCCCTCCGGCAATGGCGGCGCTGGCGTAAATCTCCCGGACCAGTATGTAGGGAGTCTCTCCGGCCATGATATCTCTCAGGACTCCGCCACCCACTCCGGTAAGCACGCCGATAAAGACGAAAAAGAAAGGATTGTCCTGTGGGAGGATCCGGGAAGCCGTCTGGATCCCGACCACGGTAAAAATCCCCAGCCCCGCAGTGTCGCACCAGAGCATGATCTTATCGTAATACCGGTTTTTGATCCTGGAATTGAGGATTTCCGGGTTGGTATATACAATAGCAAAAAGCAGGGTGGAGGTTAAAATGGAAAAGAGGATATAGACCGGCTGGGAAAATGCGGTGGGGGGCGTTACCCCAAGGATAATATCCCGCATCATCCCGCCGCCTACCGCCGTGGTGGCGCCCAGGATATTCACTCCGAAAATGTCCATTTTTTTCTCAATGGCAGTCATGGCTCCGGAAGAAGCAAAAGCAACAGTGCCGATGATCTCCAGGACAAAGATAAACGTATCCATAAGAAACTCCTTTTAACAGTATTTTTCGTGGTTAGTATAGCACACCGGCAGAGGGGATTCAATTTTTTTGCGAAAAAGACAGATTGGTGATATGATAGTGAACAGAGGGAAGGGAAAAACCATATAAAGGAAACGCAAGAGGTAAAAGCATATGGGAGAAAGATATGTAAAAGAATATACGGTCCTCTGTCCCAGAACCAGGCAGAGAGGGAAACATGAAGTGGAATATGCAAAGGCAACCTGCACCCGGGTACCGGATACACTTCTGCATTTTCGCTGCACGATTAACGGAAGATGCAAGGACTGTGAGCGGGATTATCAGGAATAAAAAGAAAGACTGCGGCGTGAAGCCGGGAGAAGAAGAACATACAGGCGTCTGCCTTTTGCATGCTCAGCCTCCCGGCCTTCCTACCGCAGCTTTTTTTGACTTCCCGGGCCTTCCTGGGAACCGTATGGTGAAGGAAGATATCCAGACTACAAAACGATAAGGTAATTCTGTAGCCAGAGCGAAAGTGAGAAGAACGCAGCAGAACAGCAGAAGACAGGTTTCTGCCGGCGTGTTTACCTGTTCCAGGATACGGCCGTCCTTCAGAACGCTGTAGATCAGTCCGTGAAACAGATAGATTGACATAGTCCGCACTCCCAGTATGGAGTAGAAATGCTGCTTCCGGGGAATGACAGCGCATAGGGCAAAGATAGCCAGGAATGAGATCCCGTAGCATAACAGGCGGACAAAAACCCCCTGGACATTCGTCAGATCGGTATCTGCATAGGAATATCTCCCATAGAAGATAAAAGGACTCAGCGGATGGCGGGTAAGCAGTACCCAGCCCCCCAGAAGGGCGGATAACCCGGCAAGACCTGCGGCAAAACTTTTCCAATAGGCCCGGACAGTTTCAAACCAGTTTTCCTGAAAATAGTAACCGGCCAGGAAAAACGGATAGAAGAATAAGGTCCTGGGAATACTGAAAAAATTTCCCAGCTGGGTAAAACCGATCAGCAGCCCTGCGATCACGGCAATGACCAGATTCCCCGGGATCTTTTTGATATAGGGAGTAATGATCCGCCAGAAGAATAAGGACATCAGATACCACAGAGAAAATTTGGGACGGTTAAAATACAGTCCGGTTTCCTTATGTATCACAAAGACATATAAGAAATAATACAGCAGTTCAAAAACAAAATAAGGGATTACCAGTTTCTGGATCAGCTTTTCCGGAGTCATGGATTTTTTGGAAAAATATCCGGAGATAAAAATGAAGGCCGGCATATGGAAGGAAAAAATGATCCATTTTAAAAAGGTAAGGAACAGGTTGTTTGTATAACAGGGTTCAATAAAATGGCCAATGACCACCAGCAGGATCAGAAAGGCTTTATAATTATCTAAAAAGTAATTACGGGATTTTGTTGACATAATCTTCACTTTCATATTATTATATTTCATATTATATTTAACAAACCTGAAATTGATCAGTGTTTTTTTCTGATTTCGGGAGTATCATACACCGTTTTAATATAGAACGCAAATAGAAAAAAAACCGAAAATCCAGAGGTTTTTATGCAAAATATCATATAGCAGGAAAGGGATGGGATCATGAGCGAACGCCGCAGGAGCAGCCAGAGAAAAAGGAGAGAGATGGAGGAGGAAAGACTCCGGGAAGAAGCCAGGAGAAGGAGGATCGCCAGGGCCAGACGACAACGTCAGGTGATCCGGCGCCGCCGCATGATAATGCTGGGAATCCTGCTGGTGGCAGCAGTGATTATAGGAGCAGCAGCCTTTACTATACATAAAAGAAACCAGGTGCGAAAACAGCAGGAAGAGATAGAGAGACAAAAGCAGGAAGAGGCGGCAGCGAAGAAAGAAGAAGAGAACAATACACTGCACATCCGGGCAGTAGGCGATAATCTGATCCATGAAGCTTTTATCGAGGCCGGAAAGGAAAACGATTGGAATTTCGATTTCCTTTATGAAAATATCAAAGAGGATATTTTTGATGCGGATCTGGCTTCCGTCAATCAGGAGACTCCGCTGACAGAAGAGCATAAGGACGCAGCAGGCTATCCGGATTTTAACACCCCTTCGGAGGTAGGAGACGCTTTGGCGGATGCAGGATTCGACATCGTTACCCAGGCAACGGAACATGCCTTTGACCAGGAAGAGGATGGGATCCTGGACACCATCTCTTTTTGGGAGAAGGAGCATGAAAAAATCACTTTGCTGGGAATCCATAACAGTGAAAAAGACGACGGTTATCAGATTATTGAAAAGAAGAACTTCAAGATTGCCGTTATGAATTACAGCACCATGTTAAGCGAGAATCATTCGATCCCTGACGATTCTTCCTATATGGTCAGCCTTTATTCTAAAGAAAATGTCCAGGCAGACCTGGAGAAAGCCAAGCAGGAAGCGGATGTGACTATTGTATATCTCCATGGAGGCCAGGATAAATCTGCAGAACCGGAAAAAAGACTGAAAGAGAGAGTAGAGTTCCTGGCGGAGCAGGGGGCGGATGTGATTATCTGCTCACATCCTCATATTTTGAAAGGCTATGAGCTGATAGAAAAACCGGACGGAAAAGAAACGCTGGTCTACTATTCTCTTGGAAACTTTGTCAGCGATCAGTCCAGTCTGGAAAATCTTTTGGGTGGAATGGCTGACTTTACGCTGAAGAAAGAGGGAGACAAAGTTACAATAGCAAGTTATTCTATGACGCCCCTTGTGATGCACTATAATGAAGACTACACAGAGTGTTCGGTTTATAAGCTGGATGATTATACAGAGGAACTGGCCCAGGAGCATGGGATCCATGAAGAAGATCCGGAGACCGACTTTTCCATAACTGCGCTGGAAGACGAGGCAGAACAGGCCGGAGAACTCCATACGGAGTGGGACTTTGAGACAGAAAACGCTGATGAGGAAAGCACGGAAGAAAACTCTGATGGAGAAAACGTTGACGAGGAAACCTCTGACGAAGAAACCTCTGACGAGGAAACTTCTGACGAAGAAAGTTTTGACGAAGAGGAGTCTGAAGAAGAGGACGCCGATGAGGGAAATACAGATTCAGAAAGAAGTGCTGAAAGCAGAGAGACAGATTCCGACGAAAATTATGAGGACAGCAACGGCTCAGATCAGAGCTCTGCGGAAGAGGAAAGCGGAACTGGCGCAGAGGATAGGGAGACCTGGTAAAACACAGATTTTTACAGAAAGCTGAAGGAGCTGCCGCATTAACACTTTTGACTAGGATTAATGCGGCAGCTCCTTTGGATCTTAGAAGCCGAAAAAAATCCGTCAGGAATCCGTAAGATCCTCATTTGTGATACAGTCCGGAGAAAAGGGCAGAATAGATTTATAGGAATCTAATTCTTGCGGGGACTGAGGGAGAAAAGGGATTAATCCGGTTGCCTCGGTGGTTCCGCAGCTGTCCAGATCATTGGCGGAAGAGGCTTCTACGTTGAATTTATCTTCTTTAGAGCAGGATTTTTTCTTCATGAGTATATCTCCTTCTGCTTTTATGGTATGGCAGCATTTACTTTCGCCATAATGACCATGGGAGATCAGGCAAGCCGTTATGGAAAATGCGAATGATACCGTACCATAGGATTTCCGTAAATCGAAAATTTATACCAATATACAGGAGAATGAAAGATGGGAAAACATAAAGAAAAAGAGATTAAAACCAATGCCATGAGAATTTTAGAAAAGAATAAGATCCCCTATGAAACGATACAGTATGAATGCGGGGAATTTATCGATGGGCTTCATACAGCCGAGAAAACAGGAGCGCCTGTAGAACAGTCCTTTAAAACCCTGGTAGTCCAGGGAAAAAGTAAGGAATATTATGTCCTGGTAGTTCCCATAGCCGAAGAGATCGATCTGAAAAAGGCCGCCAGAGTGCTTCGGGAAAAAGCTATAGAAATGATCCACGTTAAAGACATCACAAAAGTAACTGGTTATGTAAGAGGAGGCTGCAGTCCTCTGGGTATGAAAAAACAATATCCCACGGTTATCCACCGCTCTGCTTTGGAATATGAAGAAATATATGTAAGCGGAGGGCGGATAGGCACTTCTTTGAAATTAAAGCCGGAAAACCTGGCCAAAGCTGTAAATGCTGATTTCGAGGACATCATTCTCTCAGCAGAGGAAGCCGGAAAACCTTACTGCTGAAAAGAATCTTTCAAAATGTCTGCCAGAAGCTGATGCCCCAGTGGGGTAAGGTGAATGCCATCGGTAGTTATAGCGTCATAACCCAACTCTTCGATTTTCTGATCGAAAGCTTTCTGTGTAGGGATAAAATCAGCGCCATAATTTTTAGCCAGCTTATGGATATTTTTTGACATTTTTTTCTGCCAGGGAATCCAATCCTGATATTGATCCCCCTTTGGAAAAATAAATGGCTCTAAAGTGATAACCTTTGCTTCTGTCTCCCGGGATAGATCAAAAAGCATTTCGTGGTAGGAACGGATGCTGTCTTCAAGAAGATATAATTTATCCTGCCAGGAAACCTGGGAACGGGCAATCATACCGATATCATTAACCCCCACCAGAATACATACATAATCAGGGTGCAGATCAATACAGTCCTGATGAAGAGAACGGGCCACCCGTTCCGTGATAAAACCGTCTACCCCCTGATTTATAAAATTCCATTTTTTATCAGAATCCTGCATGGATTCCGCAAGTATATTCACATATCCATTACCCAGTTGGTTGGATGAGCTTTTTCTCCCGGCGTCTGTAATACTGTCACCTAAAAATATAATGATTCCCATAACATACTCCTCTTTATCCTCATAGGAATAGTATACTCTTATCTCCTATTTTAACTGAAAATCCGCCGTATTGCAAACGCTAATTTTCAGAAATGGAAGTAAATGCCATTTAAGGCTGTACAGGAAGAGATGTATAGCGAAATTCTTCCTTCGCAAAGCTGAGGATATCATTATTTTCCAGAGGACTTTTTTTCTCCGGATCTAAAAGAATTCCATTGATCCTTGTTCCGTTTTTAGAATTCAGATCTACCACAAAGCAGTCATTGCCTTCCCGGAGGATACGGGCGTGGATCCGGCTGACAGTAGGAGCATCCAGATAAATATCTGCGGAAGGCGTCCACTTTCCCACAAGGATTTCTTCTTTATCTAAAATAAAGACTTTTCCTGCGTTCTTTCCCAGGCCCGTAAGCTGGGGACCACAGGGCTCTGTTTCTTTTAAAAGAACGGTAAGAGTTTCAGAAAAAGTGTCTTCCTGTTTTGGAGATCCGTTTTTTTCCGGAGCCGACAGAGGGGGAGGGGAAGCCTCTGAGGGAGAAGGAATGGAAGAGGGAGTTTTTATCGGTTTTTTTGAAATGACCGGTAAAGATCCCCCTTTTTTTCTGACCAGAAAAATATATAAAAGGACGCCAAGACCTGACAGAATGAGTAAGGCGGCCAGAAACAGAACCAGTTGAAAAACAGAAAGCAGATGAAAATGCCAGAAGAGGAAAACCAGGATACACAACAGGCCGATGCCTGCGACTCCGCCAAGGATCCCGTAAGAAGCCGAGGATTCCTCTTCTTCACTGAAAAAATCATCTAGTAGTTTCTGACGGTTTATTTCCTGCTCTTCCTTTTCCGGAGATTCTATCTGAAGGGAAGAGGACGCCTCCTCTTGCCGATATAAACTTCCGGGGTTTTCCTGAGGTGCGGATTCCCGAAGCAGATCTCTTATAACATCCGGATAGATATTCTTTTCTACGGCTTCTTTGTAAACACCGTATCCTAAAGCGACAGCACCTTTGTCTTTGTGATCGATCCTGGGCAGGAAGTATTCGGCCAGAGCTTGAAAATTGTTCTCTTTTTCATGGATCTGATAGGGAAACCATACGAAGCGGTAATGACCGGATTGGGTTTCCCGATAAAGATAAGAGGGATCCAATAAAAGAAAATCCGTATCCAGAAGATATTCCTCCAGGCGTTCCCAAAGATTCAGCCAACTTTGCAGGATCTCCTCCAGATCTTTCTGTGTAAGCTTTTCTTTTTCAAAGAGATTCTTCAGGGACTGACAGCCTGTGATATCATAGCAGAAGGATTCTTCACCGTTCAGCCGCTGGAGCTTGCAGGAAAGAAGTCCGGGGATGTTATTCTCCAGGAAAATAGCTTTCTGATAATGTTCTCCTGCCATCTGGGAATCCTCGGAAAGGGTCAGGCAGCTAAGACCCCGGACTCTTTTGTAACTTACCTCCATAGATCATCACACTCCTTCTCAGGGGGATTTTAGCCCCTGGACCAGATTTCTGGCTTTTTCAACTTTTTCAATGAAAAGTACAGGCCGGATCACTTTACTTTTTAATGTTTCAGACTGCTGCCATCTGAGATTCCCAAAAGGTATCCGGATAGTATGGGAAAAACTGGCTGTAATCTCCCGGTTACTTCCGGAAACGGAGAAATAGTCTCCTTTGCCCTGAAGCCTCTTGGCCGCTTCCTCAACCCCATTTCCCGATTTGCTGACGCCTGATGAACTGCCGTATACGGCAGCTTCTGCCAAAGAGGCGGTATCCTGTATCCGCATGTGGGTTCCGATGAGCAAAAGAAGAGAGGCAAAGATCACCAGCAGCCAGATTCCGGAAAGCAGAGCCATTTCTACAGTATAACTCCCATGAAATTTTTGCTTGTCTATCCTTTCATCCAAAAATATCCACCTGCCATTCCTGTAAATAAAAACGGAAGGAAGGGGATCTCCATTCCCCTTTTTCCGCCGAAAAGCAGGACTGCAAAAACTGCGGCAAGAAATACGCCGAGAAGTCCTGCGAGCAAAATGCTGAGACATTCCCAAAATCCCAGGGAAAGGCCGATAAACAGCAGGATCAGTCCGTCGCCATAGCCTACGGCTTCTCTGGTTATTTTGGCAAGAAGAAGGAGAAATACGCCGGGAATCAGACCTGCAAGGGACTGACAGACCAAAAAAATACTGTGATCATCCGGAGGGAACAGTTTCCAAAGACAGACGGCTGTTGTAAAAAGACCGTAGATTTTTAGCTTCCACAGAGAAATTTTCTTTTCCCTGATATCCTGAATACTGCAAAAAGCCAGCATGATCATATTGATCGCCCATTCTACTCCCATAAAAATCCTCCTTTTTTCTTAATCCTGTGCAGCGCAACGGCTGCAGATCCTTAAACCTTCTATATCAGATTTTTTTACTGCGGTGACGCTTCTTGTCAATCCTCCGCAGTCCCTGGTGCTGTGATAACGGCTCCCGGTTCTTGTAATATAGACAAAGCTTTGCGAAGGGTTGTTTTTCATGCATTTTTCACAGGGATAATAATGCTCCCCATATTGATTCAGCCGGTCTTCTACGCCTGCTTTTGCCACGCTGGTTATGGAGAGCGTCAGATGGGTACAGCCTGGAGAGGTATGATAAACGCTTTCCCATTGGGCAATATAGACGATATCTTCTGCGGCAGGGCTGGAATGCAGGTCTCCATTATACCCCGTCCAGGCCTGAGCCTGGCCCAGCAGCTGGATCTGCACAGGGAATACCCGAAAAAGATTTCCGGGACCGGTATAAAGAAAAGAAGCTTTTAAAGTGACAATATCATTTTTAAAGCTTGAGCCGAGAAGAATAAAACCATTTACGCCGCCCTGGATCCCCGGCAGAGGCTCATCTTCCAGAACCTCCCGTACTTTTCCTGTTCCATATGCGATACAGGCGGCGTCTGTCACAACGCCTACGGGAGAATTGGAATCCTCCTCTATGCAATAGGCATACATGCCCAGCTCTTTGGCGCCCTCGCAAAGAGCCGTCTGGACCAGCGAGCAGATCCGGTAAAGATCTAAAATACAGACCAATGCGGTGATCAGAAGAAAAAAGAGAGGCAGAACAATGGCGCTTTCCGCTGTCAGACTTCCTTTATACCGAAGAGAGCCGTCCTCCTTTTTTTTAGTTTGCGGTATCCTTAACAGAAAGTTCATGTTCTGCCCTCCTTATTTACATTTCATAGGTATAATAACGTTCTCCCTGCCATTGCTGTTTTTCGGGACCGGAAATCCGAAAGGTTATTGAAAGCGCATCCAGACAGGCGTCGAAAGAAAAATTTTCCCGCCCCTCAAGAGAACGGATATTTTGTTCGAGCATATCCATGCAGCGCAGAGTGAGGGTATCTGCTGAAGAAAAAGACAGAAGAAGAAAGAGATATTCCCGATAGTCCATTCCTGAGGAAACGGAGGAAGTGTCCTCTGTGTTCAGGCGATTCAGCTGTGTTTTCCAGGAAGCGCTGTCTTTTATCAGGGGAACGCTTCCTCCGGACAGCAGGGTTTTTACATCACAAATACTTTCTATATAAGCCCATCCGGCGGCTA
>CALWSM010000026.1 GCA_944384185.1 uncultured Blautia sp.
TATTATGGGATTCTTTTTATCCTTTTATATTTAAAATATCAGATATATAAAGAGCGATCGGAAGGGACAGATAAAGCTTCACAAAAAAGACGGCTGAAAAGGTGGTTCCCGGCAGGCGGGGCGGCGGCTCTGGGGATGGGCATCCTTTTATTGTTTCTCCATCCCGGAGAGGGCAGTGTGAAGATTACTTTTTTAGATGTAGGTCAGGGAGACTGTGCATGTATCCAGCAAGGGACGCAGAGCTGCTACCTGATAGACGGGGGAAGCAGCTCTGTGTCTAAAACCGGTCAGTATAGGATCCTTCCTTTTTTAAAAGAGCAGGGGATCCGAAAGGTAGATGGGATTTTTGTCTCCCATATGGACGAGGATCATGTGAATGGAATCCTCCAGCTGCTGGAAATGAGCGCAGAAAGAGAAACCGGATTGAAAATAAAGGGGCTTTTTCTGTCAAAATGTGAGGAAACACAGAAACAGAGAGAAAATCTGGAAATGGCAGGGAAGAAGGCGGGATGCCGGATTTTTTACATAAAGAAGGGAAGTACAGTGAAAACAGGGAGATTGAAGATTACCTGCCTTTCACCGGACAATGAAAACATGGAAAGCAATGAAGGCTCTCAGGTTCTTCTTGTGCAGGCAGAAGGGCTTTCGGTGCTGTTTACAGGAGATGTTGAAGGAAAGGGAGAGGAGGAGCTGTTATCTGTGTGCAGAGAAAACCATATTACCTGCGATATCCTGAAGGTGGCCCATCACGGCTCCAGAAATTCAACCTCAGAAAAATTTCTGGAGGCGGTCCGTCCCAAGGCGGCTGTTATTTCCTGCGGGAAAGACAATCTATACGGGCATCCTCACAGGGAATTGCTGGAAAGGCTGGATGATAAAGAAATCCAGGTCTTTCAGACGGAGCTTACAGGGGCTGTTTTTGCGATCTTGGATAAAGAAAGCATAAGGGTATCTTTTCAGTATGGAAAATCCATGTTAGAATAGGACAGGAAAACCGGAGAGGGAGAGGGCAATGAAAAGCTTACAGGAAGATATTCAGAATCAGAATTTTAAAAAGGTATATCTGCTCTGGGGAGAGGAAAAATATCTGTTGAAGCAGTACCGGAACAGACTGGAGAAGGCGCTGGTCCCGGAGGGAGACACCATGAATTTTTCTCTTTTCCAGGGGAAAAAAACAGAACCAAGGGAAGTGATCCAGCTGGCGGAGACCATGCCCTTCTTTTCTGACAGAAGGGTGATTTTTCTGGAGGATACAGGATTTTTTAAAAATCAGTGTCAGGAACTTCCGGAATATATGGCGGACCTTCCGGATTATCTGTGCATGGTCTTTGTGGAAGATCAGGTAGACAAGCGGAGCCGCATGTATAAGGCAGTGAAAAAGTATGGAAGCGTCGTGGAGTTTGTTCAGCAGGATGCCAGCACTCTCATGCGGTGGATACTGGGAATTTTAAAAAGAGAAGGGAAAAAGATCACTCAGAGAGATATGGAATTGTTCCTGGAGATGACGGGAACCGATATGGGAAATATAGAAAATGAGCTGGAGAAGCTTTTGAGCTACACCATAGGGAAAGAAGTGATTTCCGGGGAAGATATCCGGACTGTCTGTACCAGCCAGATTTCCAACCACATTTTCGATATGCTCCGGGCGGTTACAGAGAAAAAGCAGAAGAAAGCTCTGGAGCTTTACTATGATCTTCTAGCCCTTAAGGAACCGCCTATGCGTATTTTATTCCTGCTGGCGAGACAGTTTAATCTGATCTGGCAGGTGAAGGAGCTGGAGAAGGAGGGATATGATCCGGGCAGGATCGCCAAGAGGACAGGGCTGCAGCCCTTTGTAGTGCGCAATTACAGCTCTTACGGAAGACGGTATCAGGAGGAAGAGCTGAAAAGCATGATTAAGGAATGTGTGGATACCGAGGAAAAGGTAAAGACGGGACGGCTTACAGATACCCTCAGTGTGGAGCTGCTCCTGATCAGATTCAGCAGCTGAAACTGAAAAAAGCCTTCTGGCTGATGACGGGCAACCAGAAGGCTTTTCTTATAGTCTATAAAAATCAGTTAAGTGTGTTTACGGCTTTTGCTAAGCGGGAAACTTTTCTTGCAGCGTTATTTTTGTGATAAACGCCCTTTGTAGCAGCCTTATCAATTGTAGAGATTGCATTTTTTAATGCAGCTGCAGCAGCTTCCTTATCCTTTGCAGCAACAGCAGCTTCTACTTTTTTGATAGAAGTTTTGACTGCTGATCTGATGGATTTATTTCTCTCAGCTTTTGTTCTGTTTACTAAGATTCTTTTCTTTGCAGATTTAATATTAGCCAAAGTGTACACCTCCAAATGTGATCATTCAATTTATTATTCTTATATTTTTATCGGAGAAGACACGGAACACTCCGATATAACATGCTTTTTTATTCTAGTGTATTTGGAGAGAAATGTCAATACATAAAAAATTTTAAATTGCAAAAAATATGGAAAAACAGGCATAGAAAGGATGTTTTTCATGGCAATGGGAAGAATTCATACAGATCTGGCGCTGGAAACAAAGGAAAAATTCGAAGAAGACAATGTAGAGATCCGGGGAGTGGAGATCCAGGAAGACTATGATGAGAAAAAGGATATCCGTACCACGGTGGTGAAGATCCGAACAGAAAACGGGGCGAAGGCTATGGGCAGATCCCAGGGGATTTATATTACGCTGGAAGCTCCCAATATGTCTGTACCTGATGAGGATTATCATCGGGAGATCTCAAAGGAGCTTTCCAGGCATGTGAAAGCCCTTCTTCCGGAAAAGAAAGACCTGAGCGTACTGGTGGTAGGGCTGGGAAACCGGGAGATCACCCCGGATGCTCTTGGCCCCGACGTAGTAGCCAATCTCCGCATTACCCGGCATATCATCAATGAATACGGGGTCCAGGGGATGGGAGAAGAGCACGCCTGCAGTGTCAGCGGACTGGCGCCGGGGGTCATGGCGCAGACCGGAATGGAAACCATGGAGATCATAAGAGGAGTGCTGGAAGAGGTCCGTCCCGATGCGATCATAGCCATTGACGCCCTTGCAGCCAGAAGTATCCGGAGATTGAACCGGACTATTCAGATCACGGACACAGGTGTCAACCCCGGCTCTGGCGTAGGAAATCACAGGAGCGGTTTAAACAGAGAAACTCTGGGGGTCAAAGTGATCGGGATCGGCGTTCCCACAGTAGTGGACGGGGCGACCATTGTCCATGACGCTATGGCCCATCTTTTAGACGCACTGGAAGAAGCTGAAAAGAAAGAATTTCTGGAGGAAATGATCTCACCTTCTCTGCATAGTATGTTTGTTACGCCAAAGGATGTAGATGAAACTATAAAGCGCCTGGCTTATACGATCTCGGAAGGCCTGAACATGACCTTTGCCCGGAGAGAGGCATAAATAAAAAGGATTGTCTCATATATAGATATGAGGTGATTGGGTGAAGAAAAAAGACGCTGCAAAGGCCGTATCGGCTGTGATCTGGATAGGTATGCTGGCCTTAGCCGGCTATATTGTGATAAAAGGATTTTCTCTGGAAAAGGAAACGGTAGAAAAAATCATGTATCAGGTACAGCAGCAGGCTGTAGAAACCTATCTCCCGGGAGTGACCCGCTCAGACCGCAAACAGGATTCCTTTACTTCCTGGATCCTGGAAAAGGCGAAAGACCGGTTCCCGGGGCTGGGTACAGATCCATCGGATATGCAGGCGAAGGAAGATATAACGACCAGCGCCAGGCTGGCAGAGGAAAATCAGGAATTTCTCAAACAGCGGCTTACAGAAGAAAATCAGGAAGCGGGGCCGGAGGAAGAAGGTCTGGAGGTCACCGGCGGGGATTCGCAAAAGGACCAGGATCAAGAAACCGGGGAAGAGCAGGAACAGATCCGGGAAACTGGAGAGGAGGAGTCAAAAAGCGCAGCGGCCTCTCAGGAGCGGGCGCCAGTGACGGATATTTCCATGGAACAGCTGCAGGACTTTGATTTTGTTCTCCGCAGTTTTTATACGGTGGACAGCACCACCAGTATTACCAGCGATCAGCTGAATGCCCCAAAGCTGGTGCAGATGGATCTGAGAATGAAGACAGGCAATGACCAGCCCCAGATCCTGATCTATCATACCCACTCCCAGGAGGAATTTATTGATTCGGTCCCCGGGGATGCCTCCACTACGATCGTAGGGGTAGGGGATTATCTGACGCAGATCTTGAAAGAAAAGTATGGATATCAGGTGCTCCATGTGACGGATACTTTTGACATTGTGGACGGGAAGCTGGACCGGAACCAGGCCTATAATTACGCCCAGGAGCGGATCAGCCAGGTTCTGGAGGAGAATCCCAGCATAGAAGTGATCATTGACCTGCACAGGGATGGGGTGGCGGATAATCAGAGACTGGTGACAGAGGTAAATGGAAAACAGACGGCGAAGGTCATGTTTTTTAACGGCCTGAGCAGAACAAAACAAAATGGAGAGATCAGTTACCTGCCAAATCCGTATATCCAGGACAATCTGGCTTTTTCCCTCCAGATGATGCTGGCCTGCGAAAAGTACTATCCGGATTTTGCCAGGACCATTTATCTCAGGGGATACCGGTATAACCTTCACCTGCGTCCCAAGACCCTGCTGGTGGAGTGCGGCGCCCAGACCAATACCGTGGAAGAAGAGATGAACGCCATGGAGCCTCTGGCAGATGTGCTGAATAAGGTTCTGACAGGAACGTGAAAAGGGGTGGAGGAAGAAAACCTGGATACTGGCAAATATTATAAATATGTGCTATAGTGAATAAACAGGTATTTTACAATAAACAACGAAAGCGGAATGGAGGATATATGATAAAAGCCTTTTTATATAATACCAAAGATATACAAAAAACAGCATATATCTGGAATACTTGGGCGGCCATGCTGAATTCTTTTCAGTCTGTGCTGATCTTAATGATCATTTCCAGGATCGATCCGGTTACGGATGCAGGAGTATTTACTATTGCATTTGCTATCGGAAATCTTATGCTGACGGTGGGACAGTATGGTATCCGGCAATTCCAGGTTTCTGACGTCAAAGAAAAATATACTTTCAGAGAATATGTAGGGGCCAGAAGCATTACAAGCTGTCTGATGATCTTTGTTTCTTTTTTTTATACAGCCATACATTACTATAACGGGACCTATGACCTTGAAAAAAGTATAGTGGTTTTTCTGATCTGTCTGTCAAAGACCATTGATTCTGTGGAGGATGTCTTTCAGGGACGCCTGCAGCAGCGGGATCGGTTAGATATTGCGGCAAAGGCCATGACGATCCGGCTTTTAGGATATATTATTACCTTTATTTCTTCATATTTGCTGCTGGAAAATCTGATCATAGCTTCGTTACTTGCCTTTTTTGTTTCGCTGCTTCTTTGCATTGTTTTAAATGCAACAGCGATCCGGCATTTTGGGTCTACGGCCGTTACATGGAAAGCAGGGAATATAAAACATCTGTTTATCGAATGCTTTCCCCTTTTTCTGGCGGCTTATCTGGTGATCTATATAGGAAATGCGCCGAAATACGCCATTGACGCTGTGCTCAGCAGTCAGGAACAGGCGTGCTTTAACTATATTTTTATGCCGGTATTTGTTATCGGTTTACTAAGCAGATTTATATATCAGCCTATGATCGGAAAGATGGCTCTTCTCTGGCATAAAGGAGAACTGCGTAAATTTTTAACTATGGTGGGTAAGCAGAGCGGGATCATGGTAGGGCTGACAGTTTTTGTAATGGTAGGAGGCTTTCTTTTAGGGATTCCGGCATTGTCTATTGTATACGGAGTGGATCTGACAGGATATAAAGCGGAGCTGATGGTTCTTCTTCTGGGAGGGGGTTTTTTAGCCTATACCAGCTTTTATCAGATGATCCTTACGGTGATAAGAAGACAGAACTGGCTGATCGCCGGGTATATCCTGGGATATGTTCTGTTCCTTCTCCTGGGAAGATGGACGGTGGAACAGGGAGGCATTCTGGGAGTTTCTGTTTTCTATACAGCAGTCGTTGCGGTTATCGCCATATATTTTGCCCTGGCGATACTGGGAGGCTATAAAGCAAGAAAAAAACATCTCAGATTTTGAATTGAAAATAAGGGTTGTATATGTTATAATCAAAAGGATATGTTACAGAGAAATATCCAGAGTGTTACAAAGGAGTAAACAGCAATGAAATTAATCATTCAGATCCCCTGTTATAATGAAGCGGAGACTTTGGAGATAGCCTTGAATGACTTACCGAAGCATATTGACGGGATTGATGAGATTGAATATCTGATCATTAATGATGGAAGTAAAGATAATACAGTAGAAGTGGCAAAAAAATGGGGCGTACATTATGTGGTAAACTTTAAGAGCAATAAAGGCCTTGCAAGAGGATTTATGGCAGGTCTGGACGCATGTCTGCGGAACGGAGCAGATATTATTGTGAATACAGACGCAGATAATCAGTATTGCGGAGAGGATATTGAAAAGCTGGTTCGCCCTATTCTGGATGGGAAGACCGATATTGTCATAGGCGAGAGGCCTATTGACCAGACGGAACATTTTTCTCCCCTGAAAAAGAAACTCCAGCATATCGGAAGCTGGACAGTACGGGTTGCCTCCCATACGGATATACCAGATGCCCCCAGTGGTTTCAGAGCTCTGAGCAGAGAAGCGGCTTTAAAATTGAATGTTGTAAATGAATATACTTACACATTGGAAACCATTGTCCAGGCAGGAAGAAATAAGATGGCGATCACATCTGTGCCTATCAGAACCAATCCGGAGCTTAGAAAATCCAGATTATTTAACAGTATGTTCGGATACATTAAAAAATCCGTTCTGACGATTATCAGGGCTTTTATGATGTACAAGCCGTTACGTTTTTTCAGCATTATCGGGGGGATCGTGTTTGGCGTAGGCCTGATCATCGGGCTGCGGTTCCTGATACTTTTATTTATGGGAAACAGCGCAGGACATGTTCAGTCTCTGATCCTGGCCAGCACTTTGATGATCCTGGGATTTCAGACCATTATTTCAGGACTTTTGGCTGATCTGATCGCATCCAACAGAAAAATTCTGGAAGATACCCAGGAAAGAGTGCGCAGACTGGACTATGGAGCTGAAAAACACTGGAAGGAAACAGAACAGGAAAAAAATGAATCCTGATCCAGGAGAGGATATATATGTTTGAAGAATTGAAAAATAAAAAAGTCCTTTTTATTACTACGAAAAATTTAGATTATTTGCGAAACACCCAAGAAATCCGTCAACTGAAAGAAAAGACGGATTTTCTTTCGGTTATAGGAACAAAGGACAAAAGCTATCCGATACGACTGTTGAAGGTATATTGGAAGATATTCACTACATCCTGCAAAAGATACGACGCTGTTTTCGTAGGATTTGCTCCTCAGCTGGTAGTGCCTTTATTTAAATGGAAGTTTAGAAAAAACAAACTCTATATAGACTTTTTTATCTCTATGTATGACACGCTGGCCTTTGACAGAAAAAAATTTAAACCGGAGTCTGTATTTGGGAAGCTCCTGGCCTGGCTTGACCGGAAAACCCTAAAAGCGGCGGACGGGATCATTGCAGATACACAGGCACATGCAAACTATTTTTCAGAGGAATTGGGAGCAGACCCTCATAAGATACAGGTGATGTATCTGGAGGCAGACAGGAGTATTTACTATCCCCATAAAGGAGAAAAACCTGATCCGGCAAAAGGGAAGTATACGGTTTTATATTTTGGGAGCGTACTCCCTCTTCAGGGAGTGGACATTGTCCTGGAAGCGGCTGAACTTTTAAAGGACAGAGAAGATATCTGTTTCTATATCATTGGTCCTGTAGGCGAAAAAATGAAAAAACCCTTGGGACCCAACATACATTATATACCTTGGCTCAGTCAGGATAAGCTTTCGGACCATATTGCCTTTTCCGATTTGTGTCTGGCGGGACATTTTAACAGAGAGATCAATAAGGCAAAAAGGACCATTCCCGGGAAGGCCTATATTTACCGTGCTATGGAAAAACCGATGATTTTGGGAGAAAACCCTGCAAATCATGAACTGTATTCGGAAAAGGAGCCGGGGATAAGCTTTGTCGAAATGGGAAGCGGAAAGAAGCTGGCGGAGAAGATTTTGGAATGCAAGGACGAATGGAGCGGACAATGAGTAAGAAAAAAAAGGGTTCCTTTTTAAAAAAATATGGAGTAATGATCATTGGGATCATTTGTACATTTCTGTTTTTGTATTCTGAAAATATTTTTGGGGAGTACCAGCTTTCTTTTACAAATCTGATGTACGCATCGTCTCCATGGAACACCCTTGGAGTAAAAATAGAGGGGCCGGTGCTGTCCGACGTAATTGATTCTTTTACTACGGAACTGTATACAACGATTAAGGATGGAAGTATTGGAGGGTTATGGGATCCAGACATAGCTTTGGGAGCGGAGAGTAATATATCCACATGGCTGTATCCTTTAAATTATCTATATCTCCTTCCTCTTAATCTTGCTACGGTGTTAAGAACAGGCGCTGAATTTTCTATCGCTTTCTTCGGCATGTATTTTTTTATCAGGAGCCTGGAAGGCAGAAGATTTCCTGCAGCCATCGCAGGGGTCACTTACTGCTTTTCTTCCATTATCGTAATGTGGCTTGGCTGGCAGCACAGCGACGTGGCGGCTCTGGCGCCCTTTGCCTTTTTCTTTTTTGAGAAATTTTTGAAAACCATTAAAATAAAATATTGTTTTGGATTGCTTTTAACCGTCTACTTTATGCTGGTGGCAGGAATGCCAACTTATGCTGCATATTTTCTTTACATCCTGGCTGCATATGTCTTTTTCCGGACAATATGGATATATAGAAAAGAGGGCGGAAAGATTTTCCTTATATTTGCCGCAGTGTTTCTTGCAGTACTGCTTGCGGTGGTATGCAGCCTACCTTATACGGGATCTCTTCTCACCAGCGTGGGAGCAAACGGATACGCAGGATCAAGAGCGGGCAGAGCGGAAGAGGTTCTTTCCTGGGAATATCTGCTTTCTCTGTTCTTTCCATATATCAGAGTTTCCCAGGATCTTCACATAAATGAGTCCACGATTTATGTGGGGCTGGCAGCGATCGTGGTTTTCTTTTTCAGTTTTCTGAACTTCAAAAAGAAAAAAAATTCAAAGTTTTGGCTGATATCTCTTCTGATTATATTCCTGCTTATCTTCACCCATGTGTTTGACAGTATTTATAAATTTCTTCCGGCGGTGAATACTTCTTCCAAATTCAGGATCATTACGTTATTCAATTTTGCCGGCGCAGTGGTACTGGGGCTTAATCTGCAGGATCTTGTTGAAAACAGGGAGTATTATCTGAAGCATAAGATCCGGTACTTATTTTGTCTGTTGCTGGGCGGAGGAGTATTGTACTATGGGTATATATGCACGTACCTGCGGGAAAGTTCAGAAGAGTATTGGGAAGACTATAAAATATATATGATCACGGCAGTTATTCTGCTTTTACTGCTTGCGGCAGTTCTGATACGGAAGATCCCTATGTCTTTGATCATGACGCTGCTGTGTACGGCTGTTATCTTTAATATGGCGTCCTTTGCAAAAGATTATTTTCCGGAAATAGAAAAAGGTACGGAAGATATTCCGGAAGCTACCGATACCATAGAATATCTTCAAGAGAATACAGAATATGAAAGGATCGGGGCCACCGGCTCCTGGACGCTTTTTCCAAATACCGGGGTCTATTACGGATTAAACGATATAAGAGGCCATAATTTTGTGTTTACCAACGAAGATATGAAGACATATTATACGGCCCTGGCCGGAGAAGAGGGATTGGACAGCCCTACAAGATTCATACTGCCTACTGCAAATATCAACAGTATAAATGAAAATCTTTTAAAGTACCTTGGGACCAAATACCTGGTGATCGCAAATGAACATGCAGGAGACTATAGTCTTCCCGGTTTTTTGTCCAGAGATAATAAGTTGGAGCAGGAGATCCAGTTTCAGGAAGACTCGCCTCAGGCTATACGGCTGCTGGCAGGAACCTATCAGACAGAGTATGAAGCGGGCGACCGGTGCATTCTGGAGATACTGGAAGGGGACACAGAAGATTGTGTATACCGGAATTCCTATGATATGCGGAATATCAGGGATAACGCCTCGTTTCTTATGAGACTGGACGGTAACACACTGAAGAAGGATACGGTATACACCCTGAGGATCACCACGAATACTTCGGAAGAAAAACCTCTTACATTTTATTTGGATAAGGATGAGTGGGAACTGCCAAATGCATACTATAATGGTTCTGAATCCGAGGCGCCTTTGGCTGTGGAAATTTTTGAAAAGAATACCTATATAGGAGAGGACGGCCTGGTTTCCGAAGACCTGGAGGAATATACGGACAGAGCGGAGCTGGCGGATACAGTAGAAGTCTATAACAGCGACAAAAAGGTCCTCAGGCGGATGGCGGCTTCCTTTGACAAAAACACAGTGTTTTTAGAGAAGAAAGAGGCAGAAAAAATTTCTTCCTGGAGCAGTATTGGCACAGTGACAGAAAATGATCAGGCAGTGATCACAGACCACGAAGATGATCGGGTGGTTGTAGAGGTAACCGCCGCTACGCCTAAGATCTTAATGCTCAATGAGTATTATGACCCGGACTGGAAAGTCTATGTAGATGGGAAAGAGCAGGAGCTTATGAAATGCAATTACCTTTTCAGAGGCGTAGAAGTCCCGGAAGGACAGTGTACGGTAGAATTCCGGTATGAGCCAAAGACACAGTATTTCCTTCTGGCCGTAAGCTGCGGGAGTCTGATGGTGATTGCGGTATTGGCAGTTTTTTCTGTCTGCATACAGAAAGGGATAGATCGAAAGACATTGAGGAAAGGAAGAAAAAAATGAAAATAGCAGTGGCAGGAACCGGTTATGCAGGATTAGCGACAGGGGTTTGTCTTGCAGAGCACAAACATGAAGTTACCTGTGTGGATGTAGATGAAAAAGCCGGTGCTATTAGACGGGAGAATAAGTATAATAAACTGACGGAGGAAGCGTTATGTCTGCAATAGACCAGAGCAAGATTCGTAATTTTTGTATTATCGCACATATAGATCATGGAAAGTCTACCCTTGCGGACCGGATCATAGAAAGAACCGGTCTGTTGACGGAAAGGGAGATGCAGTCCCAGGTCCTGGATAATATGGATCTGGAAAGAGAACGGGGGATCACCATTAAATCCCAGGCTGTGCGTACTGTGTATAAAGCAAAAGACGGCCAGGAATATATTTTTAACCTGATCGATACGCCGGGACATGTGGACTTTAACTATGAGGTCTCCAGAAGTCTGGCTGCCTGCGACGGGGCTATTCTGGTAGTAGACGCCGCCCAGGGCATCGAGGCCCAGACTCTGGCAAATGTCTACCTTGCTTTGGACCATGATCTGGATGTGTTTCCGGTGATCAATAAGATCGATCTGCCAAGCGCAGAGCCGGATAGAGTCATCAATGAGATCGAGGACGTGATCGGGATCGAGGCCCAGGATGCGCCCCAGATCTCTGCCAAGACGGGACTGAACATTGACGAAGTATTGGAACAGATCGTGAAAAAAGTACCGGCTCCGGGAGGAAGCCCGGAGAATCCTCTTCAGGCGCTGATCTTTGATTCCGTTTACGATTCTTACAGAGGCGTGATCGTATTCTGCAGGATCATGGAAGGCAGAGTGAAAAAAGGGACAAAGATCCGTATGATGGCCACAGGCGCTGTAGAAGAAGTAGTGGAAGTAGGCTATTTCGGCGCCGGTCAGCTGATCCCCTGCGAAGAACTGTCGGCAGGTATGGTAGGTTATATCACCGCCAGCATCAAAAATGTGAAAGACACCAGAGTGGGAGATACCATCACAGACCAGGAAAATCCCTGCGCCCAGCCCCTGCCGGGATACAAAAAAGTGAATCCTATGGTATTCTGCGGCGTTTATCCGGCTGACGGAGCCAAGTATGAGGATCTCCGGGACGCATTGGAAAAGCTTCAGCTTAATGACGCCTCTCTGTTTTTTGAACCGGAGACTTCTATAGCGTTGGGATTTGGCTTCCGCTGCGGCTTCCTGGGGCTTCTCCATCTGGAGATCATTCAGGAAAGACTGGAAAGAGAATACAACCTGGATCTGGTGACCACGGCTCCGGGGGTTGTTTATAAGGTCCATAAAACAAACGGAGAAGTGATGGATCTGACCAATCCTTCCAATCTTCCGGACCCTTCAGAAATTGATTATATGGAAGAGCCTATGGTGAAGGCGGAGATCATGGTCACAACAGATTATATCGGCCCGATCATGGAGCTGTGCCAGGAGAGAAGAGGGCAGTATCAGGGAATGGAATATATGGAGACGACCAGAGCTTTACTTCACTATCATCTCCCTCTCAACGAGATCATCTATGACTTTTTCGACGCCCTGAAATCCCGGTCAAGAGGCTATGCCTCCTTTGACTATGAAATGCTGGGATACGAACAGAGCGATCTGGTGAAGCTGGATATCCTGGTGAACAAAGAAGAGGTAGACGCCCTTTCCTTTATTGTATTTGCAGGCTCCGCCTATGACAGAGGAAGGAAAATGTGCGAAAAGCTGAAGGAAGAAATACCCAGACAGCTTTTTGAAATTCCTATCCAGGCGGCGGTGGGAAGCAAGATCATTGCCAGAGAGACGGTAAAAGCTCTGCGAAAGGATGTGCTCGCCAAATGCTACGGCGGCGATATCTCCCGTAAGAGAAAACTGCTGGAAAAGCAGAAAGAAGGCAAGAAGAGAATGCGTCAGATCGGGAATGTAGAAATCCCCCAGAAGGCTTTTATGAGTGTATTAAAGCTGGATGATAAATAAATTCCGGGAGCGGTGCTATGAAAAAAGATTTGGGATTGTATATCCACATTCCTTTTTGCGTAAGGAAATGTGCGTATTGCGACTTCCTTTCCTGGAAAGGGAGCGAGGAGCAGAGAGAGGAATATGTCCGGGCTTTGGAGCAGGAGATCCTCAGCTACAAGGAATTCGGGGCAGACTATCAGGTCTCTACGGTATATTTCGGAGGAGGAACGCCTTCCATTTTGGAGGGGGAGCAGATAGAGCGGATCATGGAGGCAATCTGCCGCACATTCCGGATAACGGGAAAACCTGAGATCACCCTGGAGATGAATCCGGGGACTGCCTTGCGAGAGAAGCTGGAACTGTATAAGAGACTGGGGATCAATCGTCTGAGCATGGGCCTCCAGTCTGTGAAAAATGAAAATCTGAAGCTGCTTGGGAGGATCCACACCTATGAGGATTTTCTGGAGAGCTGGCGTATGGCCAGGGAAGCAGGATTCGATAATATCAGCGGGGATCTGATCTCCTCCCTTCCGGGGCAGACCCTGGAGGAGTGGAAAGAAGAGCTGGAAATCCTGATGGAAACCCCGCTGGAACATATTTCCGTTTATCAGCTGATCCTTGAAAAGGGAACGGAATTTTATGAAAAGTACGGAGGGCACGAAGAACTCCTGCCGGATGAGGAGACCAGCGCAGAGATTTATCTCTGGACGGGAAAATATTTAAAGAGCCGGGGATTTGAACAGTATGAGATCTCTAATTATGCCAGGGAGGGAAGGCAGTCCGCCCATAACCTGCGTTATTGGGAAAGAAAAGACTATCTGGGCCTGGGACTTGGCGCAGCTTCTATGATCCGCAATATGCGGATGACCAATACCCGCAGCTGGGATAAGTATATGGCGTACTGCCGGGACCCCAGAAAAATCCGGGAAGAGGTGGAATTCCTGGAGGAGCCCCGCCAGATGGAGGAATTTATGTTTCTTGGACTGCGCAAGACCAGAGGCGTGTCAAGAAAAGAATTTTACCGGATCTTTGGAAGAGAATTGGATCAGGTTTATGAGAAAACTCTGAGAAAATATCTGGATCAGGGTTTACTGAAAGAGAGCAGGGACCGGATCTGGCTTTCCGACCAGGGAATCCTTGTAAGCAATCAGGTGTTTGCGGATTTTCTCTTTGACTGATCCAGCCTTTTGCTGTTTCCGGGAGCGCAGTATTTTCATAGAATTTTAATAAATGTTTATAGCTTTCTACTGGATTTCTTCTTCTGGATATGTCAGAATAAGAAAAGAGTAAATGGAGTGGAGGGTACTATGAATATATTATTTTTTCTTACCCCCAAGGAAGACGTTACATATATACATGATTCTTATACCCTGGGACAGACGCTGGAAAAGATGGAGGAACACAGGTTTTCCTGTATTCCCATCATAAACGACAGGGGAAAATATGTAGGAACCCTTACGGAAGGCGATATGCTCTGGGGGCTGCGGGACCGTAGTTCTCTGAATATGAAAGCCGCTGAGGAGGTTCCCATTACTTCTTTTAAAAGACGTGCGGATTATGCGCCTGTCAGAGTGGACTCCGATATGGAAGACCTGATGGAGAAAGCCATGCGGCAGAATTTTGTCCCGGTTGTAGACGACCAGAAGAACTTTATCGGGATTGTGACCAGAAGAGATATCATGCAGTATATATGTTCTTCCTGCGGTAAGGAACCTAAGGAAAAGTAAAGCGATAAGGGCTGCCTTCGGGCAGCCCCGTTTTTATAGAGGGGGGAGCCGCCTGCTTTCAGATGCAGCAGAACAAACGTTTGCAAGGCGGAAATATATATGCTATACTAATACGGCAGATGAAAGGCAGCCGATACCCTGTGCTTTACCGTATAAGGAACAGGAAAGCTCAGATAATAGAAAGAAAAGACCAAAAGATAGTGAGGAATGGATATGGCAGTGAAAATGCAGCCCAGACAATTTATTAAAATAAGAGGGGCGAATGAAAATAATCTGAAAAACCTGGATGTGGATATTCCCAGAAATGAACTGGTGGTATTGACCGGACTCAGCGGTTCCGGAAAAAGCTCTCTGGCTTTTGATACGATTTACGCAGAGGGACAGCGCAGATATATGGAATCTCTTTCTTCTTATGCCAGGCAGTTTTTGGGGCAGATGGAGAAGCCGGATGTAGAAAGTATAGAGGGATTATCCCCTGCGATCTCCATCGATCAGAAATCTACCAATCGGAATCCCCGTTCTACTGTGGGTACCGTGACAGAGATCTATGATTATTTCCGCCTCCTTTATGCCAGGATCGGGATTCCTCACTGCCCAAAGTGCGGCCGGGAGATCAGGAAACAGACGGTGGACCAGATGGTGGACCAGGTTATGAAGCTTCCCCAGCGGACCAGGATCCAGCTCCTGGCGCCGGTAGTGAGAGGCCGGAAAGGAACCCATGCCAAGCTTTTGGAACAGGCCAGGAAAAGCGGCTATGTGAGAGTTCAGATAGATGGAAGTCTTTATGAGCTAAGCGAGGAGATCCAGCTGGATAAGAATAAAAAGCATAACATAGAGATCGTAGTGGACCGTCTCATCATAAAAGAAGGGATCGAAAAGCGTCTGACAGACTCTATAGAAACTGTCCTGAATCTGGCGGAGGGACGTCTGACAGTGGACACTATGGACGGAAATATCCTGAACTTCAGCCAGAGCTTTGCCTGCCCGGACTGCGGGATCAGCATTGACGAGATCGAACCCAGAAGCTTTTCCTTTAATAATCCTTTCGGAGCCTGCCCCTCCTGCTTCGGCCTGGGATACAAAATGGAATTTGACGTGGATCTGATGATCCCGGATAAAAGCCTGAGCATACAAGAGGGAGCCATTACCGTTTTAGGCTGGCAGTCCTGTACGGATAAAGGCAGCTTTACCAGAGCAATCCTGGACGCCCTTGCGGAAGAATATGGATTCGACCTGGATACGCCCTTTGAGAAATACCCCCAGAGGATCCAGGATATCCTGATCTACGGGACGAAGGGCCATGAGGTCAAGGTCCGCTATAAAGGGCAGAGAGGAGAAGGGGTCTACGACGTGGCCTTTGAAGGCCTGATCAAGAACGTGGAGAGACGTTACCGGGAGACCGGGTCTGATGCCATGAAGCAGGAATATGAGACCTTTATGAGGATCACTCCCTGTCCCGCCTGCAAGGGACAGCGTCTGAAGCCGGAGGCCCTTGCCGTAACGGTAGGAGAGAAAAATATCTATGAAGTAACCTCCTTATCCATCAGCAGTCTTCAGCAATTTATGAATGAGTTAAAATTAACTTCCACCCAGGAGATGATCGGAGAACAGATCTTAAAAGAAATACGGTCGAGGGTAGGATTCCTGGTCAACGTGGGACTGGACTACTTAACGCTTTCAAGGGCTACGGGGACCCTTTCAGGCGGGGAGGCCCAGAGGATCCGTCTTGCTACCCAGATCGGCTCCGGACTGGTAGGGGTGGCATATATCCTGGACGAGCCAAGTATCGGCCTGCATCAGAGAGACAATGATAAATTGCTGGCTACGTTAAAACATCTCCGGGATCTGGGGAATTCCCTCATCGTGGTAGAGCACGATGAGGATACCATGAGAGAGGCAGACTGTATTGTGGATATCGGACCCGGCGCAGGGGAACACGGAGGACAGCTGGTAGCTATCGGAACTGCGGAAGAGATCATGAAGAATCCCAATTCTATTACCGGCCAGTATTTAAGCGGAAAGAAAAAAATCCCTGTTCCTGCAGAAAGGAAAAAACCTACAGGCTTTCTGACTGTGAGAAAGGCAGCGGAAAACAATCTGAAAAATATAGATGTGAAGATTCCCCTGGGAGTGATGACCTGCGTTACCGGCGTGTCCGGTTCCGGTAAAAGCTCCCTGGTCAATGAAATTTTGTATAAAAGCCTGGCAAGGAAACTAAACCGGGCCAGGACAATCCCGGGAAAGCATAAATGTATCGAAGGCGCAGAGCAGCTGGATAAGGTGATCAATATCGACCAGTCTCCCATCGGAAGGACGCCCCGGTCCAATCCGGCCACCTATACAGGCGTTTTTGATCAGATCCGGGACCTTTTTGCAGCTACAGCCGATGCAAAAGCCAGAGGATACAAGAAGGGACGATTCAGCTTTAACGTGAAAGGCGGCAGATGCGAAGCCTGCAGCGGAGACGGTATCATAAAGATCGAAATGCATTTTCTGCCCGATGTGTATGTTCCCTGCGAAGTATGCCA
Organism: uncultured Blautia sp.; assembly: GCA_944384185.1. Taxonomy (GTDB): domain Bacteria; phylum Bacillota; class Clostridia; order Lachnospirales; family Lachnospiraceae; genus Blautia. Next base: position 17,119 of record CALWSM010000026.1, read on the forward strand.
TGGAAAAAGGTATAACAGAGAAACCCTTGAGGTAAGATATAAAGGGAAAAATATCTATGACGTACTGAACATGACCGTGGAAGAAGCGCTGGCGTTTTTTGACCACGTACCGTCTATAAAAAGAAAGATCCAGACCCTGTATGACGTAGGGCTTTCTTACATCAGGCTGGGGCAGCCTTCTACAGAGCTTTCCGGAGGAGAGGCCCAGCGTATCAAGCTGGCCACAGAGCTGAGCAAAAGAGGCACCGGAAAGACCATCTACATTCTGGACGAGCCCACTACAGGACTGCATTTTGCCGATGTGCACAAGCTTATTGAAATACTCCGGAGACTGGCGGAAGGCGGAAATACGGTAGTAGTCATTGAGCATAATCTGGATGTGATCAAAACGGCAGATTACATTATTGATATCGGCCCGGAAGGTGGCGACAGGGGAGGAACTGTGATCGCCAGCGGAACGCCGGAAGAGGTAGCGGCCAATCCGGTTTCTTATACAGGTCGTTATGTGTCAAAATATTTGAGATGATTGCCCCTTTTCAACAGGGGATAAGTTAGATATAATTAATGTTGATCTGTCAGGCGGGAAAATTCAGGCCTGACTATAAAGCAAGGTTAGAAAGGGGCAGTGTAAATGTCAGCTTCAGATATCGGGATTGATTTAGGCACAGCGAGCATACTGGTATATGCAAAAGGAAAAGGAATCGTGCTCAAGGAGCCTTCCGTAGTCGCATACGACAAGGACAGCAACAAGATCAGAGCTGTAGGAGAAGAAGCCCGTCAGATGATAGGGAGAACTCCGGGAAATATTGTGGCGGTGCGCCCTCTGCGCCAGGGAGTGATCTCAGATTTTGAGGTTACGGAAAAGATGCTGAAATATTTTATCTCAAAGGCCATAGGGAGAAGGGCTTTTCGGAAACCCAGGATCAGTATCTGCGCCCCAAGCGGAATTACGGAAGTAGAAAAAAAAGCAGTGGAGGAAGCCGCTTACCAGGCGGGAGCCAGAGAGGTCTCGATCATTGAGGAGCCTGTTGCGGCAGCCATAGGGGCCGGGCTGGATATTACCAAGCCTTTCGGAAATATGATCGTGGACATAGGGGGCGGCACTACAGATGTGGCAGTGATCTCCCTGGGGGGAACGGTGGTCTCTACGTCGATCAAAGTGGCGGGAGACAATTTTGACGAAGCTATCGTGCGGTATGTGAGAAAAATCCATAACCTGATGATCGGAGAGCGGACTGCCGAAGATATCAAGATCCAGATCGGCACCGTATATTCTCTTCCGGAACCGAAGTCTATGGAAGTTAAAGGCAGGGATACCATCACCGGACTGCCAAAGAGCATTACCGTAACTTCAGAGGAAATCCGGGAGGCGTTGAAAGACTCTGCCGCTCAGATCATGGAGACGATACACGGGGTTCTGGAGAAGACGCCGCCGGAGCTGGCTGCAGATGTAGCAGAGAGAGGAATTGTCCTTACCGGAGGGGGCGCTCTTCTGGGAGGACTGGAGGAGCTTATTGAAGAGGGAACCGGCATCAACACCATGGTGGCGGAAGAACCGGCTCTGGCGGTCGCCATAGGGACCGGCCAGTATATGGAACTTATCAGTAAGATAGAAAATAAGCAAAGCTAAAGACAGTACGGAAGGAAAAAGGCGTGGAAGAGACAATTGAGGGATATGTAGACCATATTATATTTCAGAACCGGGACAACGGATATACGGTTGCCTGCCTGATCTCCCAGGGTGAGGAGATCACTTGTGTGGGAAATTTCCGATTCCTTGGCGAGGGAGAGACCATACGGGCAAAAGGGGTTTATACAAGACATCCCTCTTATGGAAAACAGTTTTCGGTCACCTCCTACGAGTCTGTGATCCCTCAGGATTCTCTGGCAATGGAACGGTATCTGGGATCAGGGGCGATCAAAGGGATCGGGGCGGCTCTTGCCGCCAGGATCGTGAGAAGGTTCGGGGACGAAACTCTCCGGATCATTGAGGAAGAACCGGAGAGACTGGCGGAGGTAAAGGGGATCAGCGAGAGAAAGGCCAGGGAGATCGCAGACCAGGTAGAAGAAAAAGCGGATCTTAGAAAGGCCATGATGTTCCTGCAGCAGTACGGGATCACCCAGGCGCTGGGAATGAAGATCTACCGGCAGTATGGCCAGGAGATGTATGGCGTGCTGAAGGAAAATCCCTATAAAATGGCAGAGGATATTCCAGGAGTGGGATTTAAGATCGCTGATGAGATCGCCGCCAGGATCGGGATCCATACAGATTCAGATTATCGTATCCGGAGCGGGATTTTGTACATATTGCTTCAGGCTTCGGGAGAAGGCCATGTTTATCTGCCAAAGGAAATATTGCTTAAAAGAGCCGGAGAGCTGCTGGGCGTGGAGCAGGAATATATGGAAAAGCATTTGATGGATCTGTCAATAGAAAGAAAGATCGTGATCCGCAAGACCTCTGAGGAAGGGGAGCCGGTTCAGACTGCGGTATATGCCGCTTCCTATTATCAGGTAGAACTCCATGTGGCTCAGATGCTCCATACATTGAACCTTCAGGATACGGTGAGGGAAGATGTCCTGGAAGGAAAGATAGAGAGGATCCAGAGGGGAACAGGGATCTCTTTGGATGAGAAACAGAAAGAAGCTGTAAGGGAGGCCGTAAAGAACGGCCTTCTCATTATCACCGGCGGGCCGGGAACCGGTAAGACGACCACCATCAATGCGATCATACGGTATTTTGAGATGGAAGATCTGGATATCTGTCTGGCAGCGCCTACAGGAAGGGCTGCCAAAAGAATGACGGAGACCAGCGGTTATGAGGCAAAGACCATACATCGGCTGCTGGAATTAAGTGGGGGCCCTGAGCAGGATCAGGAACATGTAAGATTTGAGCGGAACGCTCAGAATCCTCTGGAGGCAGATGTGATCATTATTGATGAAATGTCCATGGTGGATATTTTTCTGATGCATAGTCTGCTTTCGGCGGTGGTCTCCGGCACCCGGCTGATCCTGGTGGGAGATGTGAACCAGCTTCCCAGCGTGGGGCCGGGCAGTGTGCTGAAGGACATTATTTCTTCCGGCTGCTTTCCAGTGGTGGAGCTGGTGAAGATTTTCCGTCAGGCCTCACAGAGCGATATCGTGGTCAACGCCCATAAGATCAATCAGGGGATCCCGGTGGTCCTTGATAATAAGAGCAGAGATTTTTTCTTCCTGAAAAGATATGACGCCAACGTGATCATCAGCATCGTGATCACCCTGATCCAGAAAAAGCTTCCCGGATATGTGGATGCTTCCCCCTATGAGATCCAGGTCCTTACCCCTATGCGGAAGGGGCTTCTTGGCGTAGAACGGCTGAATGTGATACTGCAGCAGTATCTAAACCCTCCGGATCCGGAAAAGAAGGAAAAGGAGCATGGCCAGGGGATCTTCCGGGAAGGGGATAAGGTCATGCAGATAAAGAATAACTACCAGCTGGAATGGGAGATCAGAGGAAATTACGGAATACCTGTAGAGAAAGGCGTGGGCGTCTTTAACGGAGATACGGGGATCATTCGAGAGATCAATGCCTTTGCAGAGTCTGTAACCGTAGAATTTGATGAAAAAAGATTTGTAGAATATTCTTTTAAACAGCTGGAGGAGCTGGAACTGGCCTATGCGATCACCATCCATAAGGCCCAGGGGAGCGAGTATCCGGCAGTGGTAGTGCCCCTTCTCCAGGGACCGAGAATGCTGATGAACCGGAACCTGCTTTATACTGCGGTGACACGAGCCAGGAAATGTGTCACTTTGGTGGGAGATGAGAAAACTTTTTATGAAATGGAAAATAACCGAATGGAGCAGGAACGCTACACGTCTTTAGATGTGAGGATTAAGGAGATTCATTGACTGGAAAAGAAAAAATGAAAAATACATTTCTGGATATTCTGTATCCCAGGCGCTGTCCGGTATGCCATGCTATACTAGCGCCTGGGACGCAGAGGATCTGTAAGCCCTGCAGAGAGCGGCTGAGACCTGCAGCAGGACCCCGATGCTTTAAATGTTCAAAACCTTTGAAGGATCCGGCGCAGGAATACTGCTCAGACTGCAGCCGCAGGACACATCTGTTTGAACAGGGGATCGGAATTTTCCCCTACAGTACACTTCTTCAGGAATCCCTCTTTCAATTAAAATATGGAAAACGGCAGGAATATGGGGTGTTTTATGGCGAACTGGGAGCTTTCTATGCAGAAGGCCGGATACGCTGCTGGGAAATAGACTTTATTGTGCCGATTCCCCTTCATAGGAAGCGCCTGGAAAAAAGAGGCTATAATCAGGCGGAGATCATTGCAGAAGCTCTGGCAAAGAAGGCAGGGCTGCCGGTGCGGAAAAATCTGCTGAAACGAAAGCGCAATACAAAACCCCAGAAAGATCTGAGCCCGGAAGAGAGAAAGAGAAATATAAAAGGAGCTTTTTCTGTAAGCAGAGAGCTGGAAGGGGAAAATATCCTTCTGATCGACGATATCTATACCACAGGCGCAACATTAGATGAAGCCGCCGGGGCACTGAAAAGAGCCGGAGCAAAGAAGATCTATTTTCTTGTGGTTGCAATTGGTACTGAG
>CALWSM010000027.1 GCA_944384185.1 uncultured Blautia sp.
AATTTCGCCAGCAGATCGGCAACCTGTAATTTTTTCTTCTCTTCTCCTGACACATCATAGATCACTCTTCCCTCATGCATCATGATCAGACGGTTTCCATGGACAATGGCGTCCTTCATATTGTGGGTCACCATCATAGCGGTCAGGTTATGTTCCTGGATGATCTTGTCAGAAATCTCCAGCACCTTTGCCGCTGTTTTGGGATCCAGCGCCGCCGTATGCTCATCCAGGAGCAATAACTTGGGTTTTTTCAGAGAAGCCATCAGAAGGGTGATCGCCTGTCTCTGTCCTCCGGAAAGAAGTCCTACCTTGGTAGTGAGACGTTCCTCCAGTCCCAGATCCAGTTCCTTTAACTGCTCTTTATAAAATTCCCTCTCCTTCCGGGAGATTCCCCAGCGGAAGCCCCGGCGCTCTCCTCTTCTGGAGGCAATAGCCATGTTCTCTTCAATAGACATGGTAGAAGCCGTACCGATCATAGGATCCTGGAAGACTCTTCCCAGATGTATGGCTCTTTTATGCTCCGACAGCCGGGTGATATCCACGCCGTCTACAATGATCTTTCCCTGATCGATAGGCCAGACTCCGGCGATGGCGTTCAGAGTTGTGGATTTTCCGGCGCCGTTTCCTCCGATGATGGTTACAAAGTCTCCGGGATTTAAGTTCAGGTTTACCCCGTTTAAGGCTACTTTTTCATTAATCGTTCCTATATTAAATGTTTTATGAAGGTCTTTGATCTCCAGCATGTATCCCATTATTTTGCCATCCTCCTTCTCACCAGATATTTACCTTTCAGATATGGAGCCGCCAGGAAGCAGGTCACCACCACTGCTGAAAACAGCTTCATGTAATCGGAGTCAATCCCCAGCCACATAACCAGCGCATAAGCAATGTAATATAAGATAGCGCCTACAAATACAGCGGCCAGAGTATAGGCAAAGGCAATCTTCTTTCCTGCGCAGAACCTGCCAAAGATCACTTCGCTGATGATCACAGCGGCCAGTCCGATGACGATAGCGCCCCGGCCTGCGTTTACATCTGCGGCTCCCTGGTACTGGGCGTATACGCCTCCGCACAGGCCTACCAGCCCGTTGGAGATCATCAGGGCGATCACCTTACAGAAATTCGTGTTGATGCCCTGTGCGCTTGCCATCTGGGGATTGCAGCCGGTAGCCCTGATCGAAGCCCCCAGCTCGGTTCCGAAAAGCCAGTAAACCACCGCTACCAGGATCAGGCAGCCCAGGATCAGCCCCAGGAAGAAAATATAGCTGTTGTCCGCCGTCACATACCGTGCGGAGGCAACCAGGCCTTTCTGTCCGATCCCCATACTCTGGTTTGCCTTGCCCATGATCCCCAGGTTCACGGAATACAGCGATATCTGGGTCAGGATACTGGCCAGGATCCCCGGGATTCCCAAAGAGGTATGGAGAAAGCCGGTCACAAAACCTGCCGCCATACCTGCAAGGAAGGCAAAGATCAGGGATAATGCGGGATGCATCCCCCCCTGGATCAGCATTACCGCCACAGCTCCCCCTGTGGCCAGAGAACCGTCTACTGTCAGATCCGCAAAGTCCAGGATCCGGAAGGTGATATATACTCCCAGAGCCATAATTCCCCAAATCAGTCCCTGGGCCGCATTACCCGGGAGAGACCGCACCAGAGCCATAGGATCCAGCGCCATCAGCATTGTCATTGTCATTGTTATGATTTCCTTTCTACTACTTGTATTTTTCTTTCCTATTTTATCAGTGTAGCCGGATTTTTTCAATACAGCAACAGGGGCCGCCCCATGAAACTTTTCCTGCAGTTTCATGAGGCGGCTCCGGGCCTGTTTTCACAGGCGGTCATTCTAGGATTCTTTTCTGTCTATATCTCTATACCTTATCTTCGTCCATTCCGGCACTTCACAGTTACTCTGTCTCGATGGCTGTATAGTCCTCCGGGATCTCAATTCCCAGCTCCTCGCAGATCGTAGGATTATACATCTTGGTTACTTCCGGAGCTGTCTGGATCTCCATAGTCGTAATGTCTGCGCCTTCCGCTAATACCTGATAAGCCATCTCGCCGGCTGTATAACCGATATCATAGTAGCTGATCGATAATGTGGCGATACCGCAGCCTGAGCAGATTCCCTGTTCTCCGGCGATCACCGGGATCTTGGCCGGCATACAGATATTATTTACGATCTGTGTATTGGAAGCCATGGTATTGTCTGTTGGAATGTAAAGGGCGTCGCAGGTCTCGATGGCACTGTTGACTACAGTCTGGATCTCATTGGAATCTGCGGCTGTATATTCTTCATATGCAATGCCGTCCGCTTCCAGCGCTTCCTCAAAAAGCTGAGCCTGGTACTGGGAGTTCGGCTCTGCGGAACAGTACAGGATCCCTACCTTCTGGGTATCCGGCAGCAGTTCCTTGAGCATAGCTTCCTGCTGGTCGATGGGCGCCAGGTCGCTGGTACCGGAGATATTTACGCCGGTGGCTCCTGTCCAGTCGTCGATCCCCAAAGCTGTGGCATAGTCTGTAACAGAGGTTCCCAGGATGGGGATGTCCGCCGTAGCCTGAGCCGCCGTCTGCAGGGGCAGAGTGGCGTTGGCCAGGATCAGATCCACATCTGAGGATACAAAATTGTTGATGATCGTAGAACACATAGCCTGTTCACCCTGGGCGTTCTGCTGGTCAAACTCTACATTTCCTTCTCCGAAAAGCTCATTGCAGGCGTCCATAAATCCCTGGGTAGCCTGATCCAGAGCGTCGTGCTCCATCTGCTGGCAGATACCAATGGTATAGGTCTGTCCGCCGCCCTCTCCGGACTCAGAAGAAGAGCTTTCCTCTGTATTGCTCTCCGATCCGGAACCGGAATCCGATGCAGACTGGGAATTTCCTCCGCAGGCGGCCATTGCCGCCGCCATGGACGCTGCCATCATAATAGCCAATATCTTTTTTAATTTCATTTTCATTTCCTCCCTGTCGCTTTATCACGAAAAACCGTTGCGCTTTACTGCGTCAAAGTTTTAATGGTGCTATTATACACCTCTGGTTCCGGTTCGTCAACCTTTTTCGTCATCTGGGATATGGTCATTATTACTATATTTCACACGATTTCATCCAGCCAGATCCCCCGGACTGTCCGGATCCTTTCCAGTTCCTTTCTCATTCCTTCCGGCATATCCGGCCACAGAGCTTCCGGTTTCTCACAGCCAAATAGCCAGGAAGCCAGATCTGCGATGTCTGTCCTGAGTGTCCGGATCCTCTGGGCCGCCTGGATTTCCCCGCCGTTCTGAGAAAGCTCCACATAGCTGCCTTTCTCATTCAGGCTCCAGAAAAAGCTGCCCTCATTTTCCGGGATCAGCTTGTCCTCCACTTCAAGGTTCAGGCTCAGATCCCCTGGGGCATCCAGACCAAACGCAGGGAGGAATTCTCTGAGAGCGGTGATCCTTGCCATGATCCCTGTTTTTCCTTCTTTCTCTTCAACCCATCCCTCCGGCGCATAGAGCAGGACCTGATCCTTCTTTTCTTTTCCGGCCAGGCCCAGAAGTCCCACAGGTTCCCCTTCTTTTTCTCTGAGAAAATACAGCTGTCCATCCTCGCTTTCCAATTCTCTGAGGAGCCGGCGGACATAGGCTCCGTCCCGGCAGGTATGGAGCTGACTATGCACTGACAGCCAGCTTTCCATAAGCTCTCCTGCTTTTTTACAATCCTCCTCCCCGGATACCGCAGTCTGTATAAGAGCTGCCTCTGCCTCCGGTTTCAGGACCAGCCGGGGCTTCTTCCAGATAAACCGGAAGCCAAAGGGACGGTAGATCTCTTCTGCTGCAGGCATCAGGAAGGTAAAAGGCCTGCCCTCCAGATTCATGTCTCTGAGGGCCCTGGTCAGGACTTCCCTCATATGCCCTCTTCCTCTGCAGCTTTCCTCTGTAGCCACTGCAACAATGTAATCTGCCTCCCACTGCCGGTCTCCCATATAAAGCTTATAGGGATTCCTGTGGAGCATGGTGATGATCCTTCCCTCTTCTCGCTTTGCCAGGATCCGGTTGTCCTTTGTTTTCTCCCGGTAATAATAATCCAGATACCGGTCTGTATCCTCCGGAAAGCAGGCCTTCCACAGAGGGATGGTCTCCTTCTTTTCCTCCTGGGAAAGATATTCCGGAAAATTTCCGGAAGCGGTATTCTCGATCTCCTCCGCCCATTTCAAAGGCTTCTGTCCCTCCAGAAGCTGCTCTACCAGATACTTCCGGGCAAAGTCCACAGGATTGTAAGACAGTTTTGCTTTTCGCAGGCCCTCCAGTCCCATATCGTCCTCCCGGTTCACCCACTGGACCTCTGGAAATTCGTGGAGCAGGAACATCTGATTGATGGCCTGGTAAAGTCCCGGGATCTCCGGATTTGCCTTCTCAATATGGATCACAGCCATGTCCTCGATCTGATTATAGCTTCCTACCGAAAAGGCCTCCAGACGGCCGTCCACGTAAATGCCTCCCATATGGATGTTCAGTTCCCCGCAGTTTCGCAGGATATCGTGGATCCCCCGGACTTCATAATCCAGGTGTTCCTCCTGCTCCTCCCCCTTCTGGATCCGCCACCGGTCCAGAAACTTCCACATATCATCTTTGTCGCTGCAGCCCAGGGTCCTGTACTCAAATCTTCCTTCGTACTGGCGGAGGAAAAGGTTCAGCCGGTTCTTTTTCTTATGGAGCTTTTTCCCGGAAAGTTTCCGGAGGGATTCCCCAAGATAAAGATAATCCCTGGAATCCTCCTGCTCCTTTACAAAATACCGGTCTTCCGGCAGATCCAGATATTTTACTCCATATTCATCTGCCAGGTTGATCACCAGAGGATATCCCAGCTCCTCATTAAAATACTGCTCTATGGCGTGAAAAGCCCCGGGCAGGTCCTCCTCCTTACACAGGGGCATAGCGGAAAAACATTTTCCATTATATTCCATAAGCCAGAGCAGGGCTTTGTTCTCCCAAATGGCATAACGGACGTTATAGAATTCTTTCCAGATAAAGCTCTCCAGAAAAACACTGTCGCAGGTGTTATTTTTACGCATGTTATAATAGGGCATCATCACCGGACTGTCTTCCACAGTGATTTCCTTAAATTCTAAATTCACGATACTTTTCTCCTTATCCTCGTCTATTCTCCGGCCTTATCCTTTCTCTTCCGATCTGTTTCTATGAAAGAATAGAATCTGGCCAAATTTTGTCCATATTGTACCATAAAAAAGGGAGGCAAGTAAAGCCTTAAAGCCTTTCTCTCTTCTGTCAGAAAATATGGAACTGTACTACCAGCGCCGCAAAGACGATTGATACCATGGACAGCAGCTTGATCAGGATATTGATGGAGGGTCCTGAAGTATCCTTAAAAGGATCTCCCACCGTATCTCCCACTACCGCCGCTTTATGGGACTCGCTCCCTTTTCCGCCGTGGGCGCCGCCCTCGATATACTTCTTGGCGTTATCCCAGGCCCCTCCGGCGTTGGCCATGAAAACCGCCATAAGAAAGCCTGTAGCCGTAGATCCGGCCAGAAGACCGATAACCCCGTTATAGCCCAGGATCAGGCCGGTGGCCACCGGAGTAACGATAGCCAGCAGCGTTGGCAGGATCATCTCTCTCAGGCTGGCCTTCGTACAGATATCTACGCAGGTTTCATAATCCGCCTCCGCCTTTCCTTCCATAAGGCCCCTGATCTCTTTAAACTGCCTTCTTACTTCCATGACAATGCTCTGAGCCGCCCGGCCTACCGAGGACATGGTAAGAGCAGCGAAGACAAAGGGCAGGCAGGCGCCGATAAAGATCCCGCACAATACCGTAGGATTCATAATACTCATGTCCAGCTCTACAGAGGCTCCTCCTACTTCCTGTACCTTCTCCACATAGGAAGCGATGAGAGCCAGGGCTGTCAGGGCCGCAGAACCGATGGCAAAGCCTTTTCCTGTGGCCGCTGTGGTATTTCCCAGAGAATCCAGGGCGTCGGTCCTTACCCGGACCTCCGGATCCAGTCCGGCCATCTCGGCAATCCCTCCGGCGTTGTCTGCAATGGGACCATAGGCGTCTGTGGCCAGAGTGATCCCTAAAGTAGACAGCATACCCACTGCAGACAGGGCGATGCCGTAGAGTCCTCTGGTGGCCTCGATAAAGCCTCCGGAGCAGACATAGGCGGCCATGACGCAGACTACCACGATCAGGATAGGCAGGGCCGTGGAAAGCATGCCCAGGCTCAGACCGCCGATGATAATGGTGGCAGATCCTGTGACCGATTTATCCGCCAGGTTCTGGGTAGGCCTGTAAGTATCCGAAGTGAAATACTCGGTAAAGAAGCCGATCAGGACTCCCGCCAAAAGCCCCGCCAGGATCGCCAGATAGAAGCCGATAAATTCTCTCCCCAGGACCAGCCACACCAGAGGAAAGGCCACTATGGCGATAAGGATAGCGCTGGTATTGGTGCCTCTTCGCAAAGCCCCCAGGAGCACGCTCTGTTTGGTATTTTCCCCGGTCTTTACCAGAAGACTTCCGATAATGGAAGCCAGGACCCCCACCGCCGCCAGGACCATGGGGATCACCACTGCATTCACCCGGTCCACAGATTCGATCTTATTAAAAGCGATCACCCCCAGGGCGCAGGCGGAAAGGATCGAGCCAACATAGGATTCATACAGGTCTGCGCCCATTCCGGCCACGTCGCCTACATTGTCCCCTACGTTATCTGCGATAACCGCCGGATTTCTGGGATCGTCCTCAGGGATCCCCGCTTCCACCTTTCCTACCAGATCCGCTCCCACATCTGCGGCCTTGGTATAAATACCGCCGCCTACACGGGCAAAAAGCGCCATACTGGAGGCTCCCATTCCGAAGGTGAGCATAGTGCTGGTAATGTCCTCGATGGGAAGCCTGAAGACCAGACGGAGCAGCAGATACCAGATAGAGATATCCAGAAGCCCCAGTCCTACTACCGTAAAGCCCATAACCGATCCGGCGGAAAAAGCCACGTTCAGCCCCTTATTCAGCCCCTGCTGGCAGGCGGCCGCCGTCCGGGCGTTGGCTCTGGTAGCGATCTGCATCCCTACAAAGCCGGACAGGCCGGAGAAAAAGCCTCCGGTGATAAAGGCAAAGGGTACAAACCAGGTAAGATACCCGAAGGCTGCCATGACGGAAAGTATGACAAACATTCCTGCGAAAAAGCAGATCAGTATCCGGTACTGCCGCCGGAGATAAGCCATGGCCCCGTGATGGATCGAGGAAGAGATCTTCTGCATCCGTTCATTTCCCTGGGGAAATTTCAACACTCTCGCCGCCCGGCTGGCTGCAAAGGCCAAAGCCAGGATCGATCCGAATAAAGTCAGTAGCGCTAATTGATTGTCCATAAAAAGCCCCCTTTCGCAAATACAAAAAACAATAACCTTCTTGCCCTATATTATACTTCTTATTCCAGGATAAAAACAGTATTTTATGTAAATATTGGAGTATTATTCTTTTTTTCAATATCTTTTAAAATTCTATGGGACAGGCGTGTCATTTAACACAGATTTGAAGTATTTCATATGGAAATCCTCAGCCATCTATAGTACCATTACTATGAAGGAGGAAAGCAGCTTATGAAATTTAAACTGAATGCTTTAGAAAAGAAATGGATCTTATATGACGTGGGAAATTCTGCATTTACCCTTCTGGTCTCTACGATCATGCCCATCTACTTTAATTATCTGGCGGGAAACGCCGGGGTTTCTGACGTAGATTACCTGGCCTACTGGGGCTACGCCGTATCGGTATCTACGGTGATCGTAGCCCTCCTCGGGCCTGTGCTGGGAACCTTTTCCGATTTTCCAGGCTGGAAACGGAAGATTTTTCTGACGGTTATGCTCATCGGCGCCCTGGGCTGTGTGTTTCTGGGCTTTACCTCGTCCTGGTTATGGTTCCTGCTGGTATTTGTCATCGCAAAATCCGCCTATTCCCTGAGCCTGGTGGTCTATGATTCCATGCTCACAGACATCACGGACAAAGACCGTATGGACGAAGTGTCCTCCCACGGTTACGCCTGGGGCTATATCGGAAGCTGTATCCCCTTTATCATCAGTCTGCTTCTGGTGTTATTCTATGATAAAATGGGGATCTCCATGGAGCTGGCTATGGGAGGCGCCTTTCTTCTCACCGCCGTCTGGTGGGTGGGCATGGCTTTCCCTCTGATCACTGCTTATAAACAGAAAAATTTCACCCCGGTCTCCAAAAGTCCCGTCTCCTCGGGGCTGAAACGTCTGGCCAGGATTTTTTCTGAATTAAAAGAAAAGAAGAAGATCCTCTTTTTCCTCATCGCCTTTTTCTTCTTTATCGACGGGGTTTACACCATTATCGATATGGCTACCGCCTACGGGACCGCCCTTGGCCTGGACACCACAGGACTGCTCCTGGCGCTTTTGCTGACCCAGATCGTGGCCTTTCCCGCAGCGCTGACCTTCGGTAGACTGTCCAGAAAGGCTCCTGCCTCCAGGCTGATCCTGATCTGTATCGGAGCTTACTTCTGTATTTCTCTTTACGGGATCATCCTCTCCAGGCAGTATCAGTTCTGGATCCTGGCGGTATGTGTGGGGATTTTCCAGGGCGCTATCCAGTCCCTGTCCCGCTCCTATTTTGCCCAGATCATCCCGGAAGACAAATCCGGAGAGTATTTTGGCATTTACGATATCTGCTGCAAAGGAGCTTCCTTTATGGGAACCATGCTGGTATCCCTGCTCAGCCAGATCTCCGGAAGCGTAAATCTGGGGGTGGGAGCCCTGTCCGTAATGTTCCTCATCGGCTTCCTGTTTTTTGTAAAAACAGACAATTTTTAATATTTTTTAAAAAATTCAATAAAATTTTCCGATTGACATTCTGTTTTTTTGAGCTATAATGAAACCAACTTTAGAAAAGCCAATGCGAAGAACAGGACAGGACTTCCCGGACAGTTATGTTTTCAGAGAGTCTCCGGATGGTGTGAGGAGACAGCATAGTCAGGGCGGTTATCCCCTGTGAGCAGTCAGGGTGAACATGAGAAACAGTAACCCGGACCGGAATTCCTCCGATATAAGGAAACCTGTTAATTCAGCAAAAACTGAACGACGGGACTAAGAGACCGGGATTTCCCGGTAACAGAAGTGGTAACGCGGAGATTATTTTATTCGTCTTCTGACAGAGCGATCTGTCGGAAGGCGATTTTTTATTTAATCGGAATCTTCGTTCCCTATTAAGTCCTCCGGTTCCGGCAGACAGCGGATCAGACAGACATCCCTGTATGGCCCCGGCTGGAGGCTCCGCTGCCTGAAACAGTATTTGGCTTGGCTCTAAAGTCAAAGACCCCGGTCAAGCATCGGGATATCAGACCCTTGCGGGAATAAAAAGGAGATGTTTCATTATGAACACACTTGTAATCGTACTCATTGCTGCTGTATGCCTCATCGCAGCCTACGCCTTATACGGACGCTGGCTGGCGAAAAAATGGGGCATCGATCCCAGGGCAAAGACTCCGGCTGTCCTTCATAACGACGGACAGGACTATGTGCCTACCGACGGCTGGACCGTATTTACCCACCAGTTTTCTTCTATCGCCGGTGCAGGCCCTGTGACGGGAGCCATCCAGGCTGCTGCTTTCGGCTGGCTGCCGGTGCTCCTGTGGATCATCCTGGGCGGTATCTTCTTCGGGGCCGTCACCGACTTCGGGGCCCTTTACGCCAGTGTAAAGAATGATGGAAAATCCATGGGGCTTCTGATCGAGAAATACATAGGCAAGACCGGGCGTAAACTGTTCCTGGGCTTCTGCTGGCTGTTTACTCTGATCGTTATGGCAGCCTTTGCAGATATGGTGGCAGATACCTTCAACGCCTATGCGGTAACAGACGGTGTGAAAACCCTCTCTGAAAATGCCACAGTAAACGGCGCCGCCGGAAGTATCTCCCTGTTCTTCATTCTTTTTGCCGCAGTCTTCGGGCTGCTCCAGAAAAAGATGACGTTTACCGGCTGGAAAGAAGTGGTTTCAGGACTGGTCTTTACTGTACTTGCTTTTGTATGCGGAATGAACCTTCCGGTGATCCTTGGCAAAGAAATGTGGATCTATATCGCATTTCTCTATATTTTCCTGGCGGCAGTGCTTCCTATGTGGTTCCTGATGCAGCCAAGAGATTATATGTCCACCTTTATGTTTATTGGCATGATCGCAGGAGCGGTCCTGGGACTGGTCTTTGCCCATCCTTCCATGAACCTTCCTGCATTTACAGGATTCCAGAATGAAAACCTGGGAACGCTTTTCCCTATCCTGTTTGTAACCGTTGCCTGCGGCGCCGTATCCGGATTCCACAGTCTGGTATCTTCCGGCACCTCTTCCAAAACGATTTCCAATGAAAAGGATATGCTGAAAGTCGGCTATGGCGCCATGGTACTGGAAAGTCTTCTGGCCGTTATCGCCCTGTGCGTGGCAGGGGCCGCCGCCGGCGCAGACGGTACCGCCGCAGTGGGAACTCCTTTCCAGATCTTCTCCTCAGGAGTTGCAGGTTTCCTGGAAATGTTCCATATCCCGGTATTTGTAGCCCAGAGCTTTATGACCATGTGCGTATCTGCCCTGGCGTTCACCACCCTGGACTCTGTAGCCCGTATCGGCCGTATGTCTTTCCAGGAGCTGTTCAGCGTAGATGACATGGGACATGCGGAAAGCTGGAGAAAAGTCCTGTGCAACAAGTATTTCGCCACTCTGGTCACCCTGGTATTCGGCTATATCCTGACACAGGTAGGCTACTCCAATATCTGGCCCCTCTTCGGAAGCGCCAACCAGCTTCTCAGCGCCCTGGTGCTGATCACCCTCTGCGTATTCCTGAAGGTCACAGGCAGAGAAATGAGAACCCTTGTCCCGCCTTTCGTGATCATGCTGGTGGTGACCTTTACTGCATTAGTACAGAGATTCATTGCTCTTGTCAATGCCTTCACAGCAGGAACAGGCACATTCATGGTAGAAGGCCTCCAGCTTATCGTAGCTGTACTGCTGATGATCCTGGGCGTGACTATCGTCGTGACTTCCGGAAAGGAACTGCTGAAGAAAAAGGCGGCTGCCTGATCTGATCTTTGAAAACATTTTCGAAAAAAACGCTGTACAGATCCTTAAAAAGGTTTTGCACAGCGTTTTTTACCAAAAACAATTAATACTGAAAAACTGAAAGAGTCTGTTATGCCGTCTCTGGCATAGCTCCTGACTTTCCAAAAATCAGATACCCCCATGGCTTTATGTTTCTTTTGTCTTTTCCAGCAGCTCCGTATACCGGAAACGGTCCTCTTCCTTTATCTTCAGCGCATCCATGGCTTCCTTTGCTGTCAGATTCATGGTGTCCATAAGATTTTTAATAGATTCTGTAAGCGCCTGCTGTATGCCTTTCTGAAGCCCCTTCTGAATACCCTTCTGTTCTACACCTTCGCTCAGATTACACATCTGCGACACCTCCTCTTCCATTTCCCGGCTCATTTCTATATGATATTCATTTTCCAGGATTGCTTTCGAGACTATTCTAGCACGGTACTGTGAAAGAAGTCCATCTGGAATATAACACAAAAATACACACTTTTTTAAAGGCGATTTCTGTATAGTATTGTTGCGTAACATTTATGCCATTCAGAATCCGTATTTCTCCAGCGCATACAGCGCCGCTCCCGCTGCTCCTACGATTTCCGGTTCTTCGCAGATATACAGACCGGCGCCGATCTTTTCTTCCACAGCCCGGACTACGCCGGGGTTCTTGGCTACGCCTCCTGTCATCATGAAGTCCGACTCCAGGCCAACCCGGCGGAGAAGGCCAAAAGCCTTACTGGCAATGGCGTGGCAGACGCCGTCTGCAATGTCCGCCTTTTCCTTATTGTTGGCGATCAGAGAGATCACCTCAGACTCGGCAAAAACCGAACACATACTGGTGATCTCGATCTTCTCTGTGGAAGTCAGGGCGATGACTCCCAGCTCGTCCAGAGAAACCTCCAGGGTACGGGCGATCATTTCCAGGAAACGGCCGGTGCCTGCGGCGCACTTGTCGTTCATGACAAAGTCCTTCACCTCTCCCTTTTCATTCAAATGGATCGCCTTGCTGTCCTGGCCGCCGATGTCCAGGATGGTGCGGATCTTTGGATTAAAGTAGTGGGCGCCCTTGCCATGGCAGCTGATCTCCGTCACATTTTCATCTGCAAAGTCAATACTGACCCGTCCGTATCCGGTGGAAACGATCCAGGAAATATCTTCCCTGGAAAGTCCCGCTTTCTCCAGTACCCCGTCTAAAGCTTTCCTGGCGCTGACTCCGGATTTCGCTCCGGTGCGCACTACAGAAAACGCCCGGATCTTTCTGTCCTGATCCATGATCACCGCATTGGTGGAGGTGGATCCGCTGTCTATTCCCATTACATACATTGCTTTCTCTCCCTTTCCTGTTGGTCTCTCCCGGTGTATTTCCGGAGCCAGAGACTCCAGAAAAGCTTCGATCCTGGTCCGGATCTGCCCGCTGCTCTGCCGGGTGTAATCCGTTTCCAGCAAGAGCATGGGCCGGTCCAGCCATTCCTTCAGCCAGGCGTATTCATAGGCGTAATTATCACAGAACTGCACCGTATGGTAAATGATCCCGTCTGCGCTGCCTGCGAAACGGCGGATCAGCTCATCCCGGTTGGCCGCCTGTTCCATCCGCATACAGGGGAACTGGCCAAGCAGACCTCTGGTATATCCGGCCAGAATTTCTTTTTCATCTATAAGGATCTTCCTTCCCAGTCCTGTACAGGTCAGATCAAAGGCTATATTGGCCTTATTTTCCCTCAGGATCTCTTTCATGCTGTCATCTGCCCTGGCGCCGAGAATACCGATGTTCAGCGTTCCCTGCTTTCCGGCGTACTGCTGCTCCTGCTCCCTGTCTTTGATAAATTCCAGGAATTTTTTCTCATCAAAGGTTTTCCCGGAAAATTTCTCGTATTCCCCGATCATCCTGCGGATCCGCTGCTCGTAAAGAGCGATCCCTGCTTCTTTGGTGATCCTGGGGGTGTCCAGCATATAAATGAATTTCTCAGGGAATTCTTCTTTCAGAACATCATAAAGCCGCCGGATACTGTCACAGCAGGTGGTGAGGATCACGCCCTCATAATCCTTTTTCATAATCTCTTCCAGGACTCCCTTGGCAAAGCTGCAGATATTGGGGTGCATGCGGATCTCTGCCTGGTTAAAGTTGGTCACCTCCGGCTCGATCCTCTCCATTTCGGTTCCCATGGACTGAAAAATCTCCACAGGAGCATATTTACAAATATATCCTAACATACCTTCTTCTCTTCCTTCTTAGATGTCTCTTTGTCTTCTCCTGTATCCAGCATTTCCAGGAAAGCTTCCAGCCGGGTCCTGATCTGACCGTCGTGGCTGTTCCGTCTGTCGATCCCGTCTCCGTCCAGGATCAGCATGGGGATCTCCATCTCCTGCATTTTTTCTTTCAGCAGGAGACTTCCTCCCGACGACTGCTTGCAGCCCCAGTGGCAGAACTGGATCACCGCATCCGGCTTCAGTGACTTCGCCAGTTCCCCCACCATTTCCGCCTTGTGGGAATAAGAACCATTATAAAGATTCCGGATGATCTTCCCCGCCAGGGCGTGAAAGGGTTTTGTTTCGTCCATTTCTTCCATGGAGTCCATGATGATATCGCTGGCAATGATCTGGTATTTCCGGCTGGAATTAAAATAGCTCTGGAGAGTCTCCTGATAAAATGGGAGAAGATGGATCCACAGGATCTTCTTTCCCACAAATTTAGGATAATTTCTGATATCCCGGATCATAAACCGGATCAGATCCAGAAAATCCTGACTGCCGATGAGAAGGTGCATCCCCATCATCATATAAAGATGGCTGATCAGTTCTCCCGGATAGTATCTCTCGCTCTGGAGCTGAAAAAACTCCATCAGCGCCCTTCTGGTCTCATTCTCGATCCGGATAGCCTCCCGGAGTTTTTCTTCTTCAAGCTTTCTTCCGAACCGGTTCTCCAGCTCCTTTGCAAAGTCTTTCAGCTGTTTTGCAAGATAGTCTATCGATTCCGGATCATCCCGGTAAGGGACGTCCAGAAAAGTAAAGGGCACTCCCTTTTTCTTCTCCAGATACCGGAAGGTATTCAGGTTCCCGTCGCAGGAAAGAGAGGTGGTCACCGCATATTCCGGCACGGGAACTGCGCCGCTGTCAATAGCCCCCACAAAGGTTTTGTGATAAGAGCACAGAGTCGGGGCAATCCCCGTATTCTGGGCATAGTCTATAAAAAAATCTTCCAGATGATAACCGCTGAAGTAGCAGGAAAGGCACTCGATAGAAAGTGTATGAAGGCCGAAACAGCCGATCAGCTCAGAGGGGGCAAAAATATTTCCCCATACATAGCTCTCCGGCTTTCCCAGAGAATCCGCCACAAAAGACATCATCATGGCCTCCAGCTTCTGATAGCCTTTGGAGATACCTTTCTTTGGAAGGAGCTTTGTGCGGAGCTTGTTTGCCTTAAATCCAAGGAGCATCTTTTCCCAGCTCTCCCCGGGATGTTCCATTGTCTGTTCTTTTACATGGTCAATATATTTATCTGCAATCCACATCCTATATCCTCCAGTCTATAAAATCTTACAGAATAATGGTATACCACATTTTCGCCGGAATTTCCAGGGGCATGTTCCGGCGCAGGAAAGAGAAGGAAGCCGCCGCCACCTAAAAATCCCCCAGCCGGGCTGCAGGCGAAGGGCCGGTCCGGCTAAGGGATTCTTCTGATATCCTTAAAATCTTTTTATCTTTCTTGTGGTTGTCTTCTCGAATTCCGTATCTCTGACGACCAGGCTGTAGATCTTCTTCTGGGGAGCCGCCGTCTTGTTGTACCGGTCAATCACTTCCTGGAGACCTGCCTTTACGTCTTTGATCCTTTTCTTCTTCACATAATCCGGATCCGGGTAGATCTCGGCTTCAATGACCCCCTTATGCTCCCGGACCAGGACTTCTCCCACCAGGCGGTTGGTACTGAGGGCGTTTTCCAACTCCTCGGGAGATACGTTTTCTCCGTTTTTGGTAATGATCAGGTTTTTCTTTCTTCCGGTGAGATAGACAAAGCCCTCTTCGTCCACATACCCCAGGTCTCCGGTCTTCAGCCAGCCGTCTTCCAGGGTCTCAGCCGTCTCTTCCGGCATTTTATAATAGCCCTGCATAACGCTGCTGCCCTTCACCCACAGCTCCCCGTCTACGGTCTTCGCCTGGCAGTTTGGCAGCAGCTGCCCTACCGAATCCTTCCGGATATTCCATCTCTGGGAAGTGCTGATCACCGGAGAACACTCCGTCATGCCATAACCCTGCTGGATCACAATGTCATATTTCCGGAACAGATCTATGTAAGCGGGATCCAGATAAGCGCCGCCGCTGCAGATAGTGTGGAACTGTTTTCCAAAAACCTGGCTCTTAACGATCCCTGCAGGAAGAAGCGAGGCTTCCTCCAGCTTCTTCGCCATAGTCTCGATCATCAGAGGCACCATCAGTATCATTTCCGGTTTGAAAAGCTTAATATTCTTGGCCACCCGCAGGAGAGAATCATTAATACAGATCACCGCCCCTAAAGATATCCCTTTCAGGATGTCCATACTGAGACAGTAGGCATGATGGATCGGAAGCACCGTCATGATCACAATGCGCTCCGGTATCCGCATATCCAGGCAGGTGGCGTTCTCCGCTACATTTCTGTGGGTCAGCATCACGCCTTTGCTCTTCCCCGTAGTACCGGAGGTAAACATAATGGTACACAGCTGATCCGGATCCGGCGTATGATCAAAGCTTCCTCTGTGCTCTTCCAGAAGCTTCCAGAAAGCATAAGCATCCTCGTCATGGTCCTGCTGCTCCATGGAGATCAGGCTCTTAAGCCGGGGGCAGCGTTCCTTTGCCATAGCCGCAACATCTTTTCTCATCTCATCATAGACAAGGACTGTAGAATCTGACCGTGCGATAAGGTCGCAGACGTCTTCCGCCGGCAGGTTGACGTCCAGAGGAACCGCCACGCTGCCGCTGTCCACAGTGCCGAAGTAGGCGACCAGCCAGGCATAGGAAGTCCTTCCGATCACAGCAATATGATTTCCCTGCTCTCCCAGCTCCTGCAGGACTCTGGAAAAGCTTTCGCTGTCTTCCCGCAGCTGGGTATAGGTCTTAGATTCTATTTCATTTTTGCTTACTTTATAACGAATGGCGTCTTCCGGTCCATATTTTTTCTCCGTATTGACCAGGATCTGGCGAACCGTACTGCAAAGCATATCCTTTCCTCCCTTTTCTCTCCTTTGGGATCAATTCTCAGCGGCAAGCTTTTCAAGATAATCCGCAGCCTCCTGTACGGTACGGATGTCCATAGCCTCTGTCTGCTCGATCTCCACATCAAATTCCTCCTCGATCTCTCCCAGCATACTCATAAAGTCATAGGAGGTAAATCCCAGGTCTTCCATAAACCGGGATTCCGGACGGATGTTCTCTTTTTCCACTTCTACATAACTGCAGATGATATCCACTAATTTTTCAAACATGTTCTTTTCTCCTTCGCTATTTTTTATATCAGCTTGATGATCTCCCCAATGGTCAGATCCGGGTTTTCTGCGCCTTTGAACATGATCTTGCACAGATAATAGTAGAGGTATTCCAGTTCCTCTCTGGACACCGCCTTGATCTGATGTTCAAAGTTAAAATCCAGTCCGTTGTCTTCCGGACGGTGCATAACGGTCAGATACATTCCCTGGGGGCAGGTTCCGTTGGGATACCACTTTGTCTTATAGCGGATATCCCCCAGCTCTACAAGACCGTTTTCCTGAAGGGTCATAGGCTGGTAGGTCAGGGAGATGGGCTCATAGGTCAGACCGGCGTGGGGCTGGGGATAAATCCTGGACCGGTAGGCAAAATATGCGGTAGGGTCATAGTTTGCATGGCGGAAGATCTCATTTTGCTTATCCCGGATCCCGTAAACGCCGTCGATAAATTTCATATCTTCTGAAAAGATGGTACGGATCGGGAAGGAATGGATCCTTGTGCCGCCGGATTTCTTTTCTTTCAATGTGGCCCTTCTTGCAATAGCGTTATTGATGGACACATCTTCAAAGCCGTTCATTTTCTGGAAATAAGTACGCAGGCCCATGAGCAGCAGGCAGGCCAGAGAAACATGGTATTTCTCACAGAAATCCATCAGCCGCTTGGTAGGCTCCGCCTCCAGATGGAAGATATCCAGAGCGGATTTTGTATCGTCGGAGGCGTTGAATGCGGTCCGCAGTTCCGGGTTCTGAAACATTTCTCTGGCAGCCTCCAGCTTGTCCCTTCCGTGTATGCCGTTATAAACAGGCTCGCCCTGTTCAATCTCCTTCTGGAAATATGCGATATCTCTTTCCCGGGCTTTGCTCCCCGCCTCATAGGCAAGGTCTTTTTTCAGCTGGTCGATATAAGACGCCATTTCCTTAGGATAGGGAACCCCTTCGTATTTTTCGTTGCAGTAAAGCTCAATGATATCTTTCATAAAGCAGATCAGGGACTGGGCGTCTGCGATCATATGATGTACCAGGAAATAGATCCCGTTAAATCCGTCAGGCATCCGGATCATAACCACCCGGCTCATCTGAGAGTCTTCCATCTTAAAGGGCACGGTCGTCCACTTCTGCATAGCGGCTTCCGCCTCTTCCATGGTTCCCTTGGAAAAATCCACAAGCTCGATCTTCATTTCTTCCGGATCCGCCACATACTGATACCAGTTTCCCTCTTTATCTTTTGCAAAGCGGATCCGCATGCCTTCACTTCTTTCATACGCCTTATTAATAGATTTTGCCAGGAGCTCCCAGTCGATGTCGATTTCAATCGTCACACTAGTACCGATATTCAGCACTGCTGCGCTGGGGCAGAAAGGCAGATAGTACAGATGGAATTTCTGCGCTACCGTCAGCGGGTATACTTTGTGTCCTTTTCTTGTTCTCATCATTTCATTATTCCTCCGATAAATGCATCCAGGGCCTTTTCATATGCTGCCGTATCCTTATAATAGCTTTCTCCGTGGCCTGCGTCCTTTACGATCAGTTTCGTCTTGGGAGCCGTACAGTTTTTATAGATTTCCTCGCACATCCAGCAGGGGACAAAAACATCTTTTTCTCCGTGGATAAAAAGGAACGGCGTTTTTGCCCTGCGCACCTCCCTGGCGGCATTGCACGCATCCAGTCCGTAACAGGCGTTTTTCTTATTCAGTTTATCTGCGATCTGGATCATGGGGAACGCCGGAAGATGGTACATGCTGTGAAGCACATGAGTAAATACGTCTTTTGCCGAGGTAAAGGCGCAGTCGGAAACGATCCCCTTTACCTGGGGCGGAAGCTCCATTCCTCCCATCATGCACACAGTGGCGCCTCCCATGGAATTTCCGTGAAGAAGGATCTGTGCGTCCCCGCCGATCTTGCGGATCATCCATTTGACCCACTCCATACCGTCATACCGGTCCATAGTGCCGAAACCGATATAGGTGCCTTCACTGTCCCCATGGGCTCTCTCGTCAATGAGCAGCATCCGGAAGCCGTGGTTCAGATAATAGTAAGACAGACTGCCGTAGTCATTCAGGCCTTTGCTGGTATAGCCATGGAAGCAGATCACTGCTTTTGTTCCTCCGTCGCCCTCAAAATAAGTGCCATGAAGCTTCAGTCCGTCTCTGGACCGGATCCATACGTCCTGATGTGGCTGCTCCAGCATCCAGGCCCTTCTCTTGTGCATCATAGGAAAATATTGTTCCCAGTCTACGCCGGACATCTTTATGGTGCGTTCTGTCCTGGCATTATAGCGTTTCATGGTCCTTCTGTAAAAATATGCGGCGCCGGCTGCTTCTGCCGCTGTCAAAGCTCCCAGAAGCCCTGCCGCCCCTTTCAGCAAATTCCCCATTTTTTCACCTGCTTTTCTGAACATCCTGTTTTCTGTTTCCTGATTATTTTTTGCGGTTCTTCTTTTTGCTGTTGATCAGCTCTTTCAATTTTAGGGCTTTCTCAATATTGCCTTCCACCTTTAATTTCCCCAAAGTTACCGCAAGGATCGGATCCGTCTTTCCCTCTGCGATCTTAAACAGAGTCTCTGCGGAACAGGTAAACATTGCGTCTCTGTCGTAGTACTCGTAAGGCTCTACATACAGCTTGCCCTCTTTTACTTCCGCATAGAAGATCCCCTCTGCCTCTCCTGTAATATTAAACTGATACGCCAGGTGCTCCCGGATATCGCTGACATCTGCATCCATCAGCATTCCTTTTACCTTTGAAAACATATCTGCGTAAGTCATAGTCTCCTCCCTTTTGACCTTCTTCGATCTTTTTCGACCGACGGTCACCTTTCTTTTTATGTTAGATTACCATCTTTTCGGCCAGCGGTCAATTATTGTTCTGTTCAAAATATTATTAAGTTTTTCTGGTTTTTTTGTTGGTTTTTCTTGTTTGTTCTTTTCCGCCATCTGTGTTATAGTAGGTAGTAAGCTATTTTTTTACTTTTATAACAGAAAGGTGATATTTATGCCAAATCCGTTAAAATACAATCAGATCCTGGACGCCCTCCAGGAGCTTCTGGCAAATCAGGAGCTGCAGTCCATCTCTGTCAGCGAGATCGCCCACACAGCGGGGATCGGAAAAGGGAGCATCTATTATTATTTTCCCTCTAAAGACGCCATCCTTCAGGCCCTGGTGGAACGCAATTACGAGAAGCCTCTCCAGACTGCAAAGGCTCTGGCCTATCAGAGGGAGATCCCTCCCTTTACAAGGATGGCCATGATCTTTCAGGCCTGCCGGAACTCTTCCTCCGAATTTCTGAAATCACAGGATCAGACAGAGTCCAGCACCCAGACCAGGATCTTCATTCACCAGAAATATGTAAATCATATTATTACCGAATTAAAGCCTGTGCTGGCCGAGATCATCCGGCAGGGGATCCAGGGCGGAGAGATCCGCTTTGAAGATCCGGAAGCCCTGGCAGAGATCGTTCTCATTGTCCTGACGGTAAAAATGGACAATACGCTGGTTCCTTCCTCCAAAGAAGAGATCGAAGATACCATCAGCGCTCTGATCTCTCTTCTGGAAAAAGGCACCGGAAATCCGGCAGGTTCCCTGAATTTTCTGAAAAGCCAGGCGCCATAAAAAGACCATTGGGTTTGTTCCCAATGGCCTTTTCTTTGTGTTCTTTATTCTTCTTTATTCATCTTTATTCAAGAAGTCCTTTCAGCGCCCTTACGCAGCCTTCGATCCCCAGTGTTCCTGAATCCAGGACAATGTCATAATTTTTCATATCGTCCCAGACTCTTCCGGTATTTGCCCGGAAATAGGCAGATCTCTTTTTATTATAATATTTTCTGGTAGTCTCTACATTCTGAGGTGCGATTCCGTAATCTTCCACGATCCGTTTCTTTATATCCGCCTCATCGCTGCAATAAATAAATACCTTCGCTACTCCCTTCAGATTCTTCAATGCGTATGCCGCACAATGCCCCATAAAGATCGCCGGGCCGTTCTGGGCCAGACGCCGGATCTCCATCTGCTCGTCCAGAAAAACTTTTCCTTCCTCCGGCAGCATATTGGCGTCCCCGGACTGCACTCGGTTCATAAGAAAAAGAGAGTAGATCAGGCTGCTTGTGGCCTTTTCCTCGTACTGGTCAATACGTTCTACAGATATGCCTCTTTTCTTAGCCACAGTCTCAAGGATCTCCCGTCCATAACAGGGCACATTACAGATTTTTCCTAATTCTTTCCCGATCTGAGATCCTCCGCTTCCATACTCTCTCTCAATTGTAATATATCGATACTTCATTCTCCAACCTCCTCTGTCCTTCCCAAGTCAAACCACATCTGTTGCTTATTCCTCACAAATATAATAATGGCTTTCTGTTGATTGTTCATCACAATAGTATTATAATGAAAAAAAGTAAAAGCAACAATAGACACTGCATTATTTATGTGGCTTATTATACATTTTATGAAAATTGTGGTTTGATGAGGCAGGGATATGAAAGAGAATTTGAAACAGGATCTGCGTTTTATAAAAAATGAAAAACTGATACGGGAAACTTTTCATGAAATGCTCAGTGAAATGGATTATTCCAAAATTTCTATAAAAGAACTTACCCAGAGAGCCCAGATCAACCGGAAAACCTTTTATCTTCATTATACTTCTCTGGATCATCTGCTGGCCGCTCTCCAGCTTAAGATCATGGAGCCCGCCTTCCGGATGATCGAAGAGACCAGCTTTCCGGAAGATGTGGAGATCATTATCCGGAAAAGCTTTGAGATCATGGCCTCCCTGGATTCCACAGATAAGCTGATCCTTTCCTGCAAAGGGAATTTTCCTGAAAAGAAAAGCCCTTCTGATCTGATCCAGGAGCATTTATTTCAAAAATACGACCATATCTCAAAATACGGCCCTTTTGAAAGCAGCCTGATCATCACTTACTTTTCTGTGTGCCTGGGCGTTATTTTCCGTCAATGGGAGACAAAAGGCCAGAAGGTTCCCCTGGAAGACATGATCCAGATGACCACCCGGATGATCCTCCACGGACTGGAGGGCGTAGGGCTGGTT
>CALWSM010000028.1 GCA_944384185.1 uncultured Blautia sp.
TTTTATCTTCCCGTGAAGCTTTATAAAAGATTTCTTTGCAGCTTGCACAGTCGTTTTCCAGGATAATATCGATCAGGATCTTCCTCTGCCTTGTGATCCGGCATCCGTTTTCTTTCAGTCTTTCAATCACTTCATCTTTCCTGTTCACAGTAACCCCTGCCTTTCCACTGATTAGTATACACTAACTATGGTTAGGTTTCAATAACCTTTTGCGTATTTCTCAGCTTATTTTCTATTTGCCATCAGGGGTACAGGAACAGAGCCTGTTCCTGCTATCTGCTCTTCTCCGGCAGAAGATTTCTCATACTCCGCAGACTGATCAGCAGGGTTGAGGTATTGTGGAGCAGAGCCGAAGCCGTGGGCTGGAGCAGGCCGGCAACGCCCAGCAGGATCAGTCCTGCATTGATGGCGATGATCCCCCTGTAATTTTTTCCGATCCTTTTTACCATCCCGTTTGCCAGCCGCTTCAGTATGAGCAGTTCTCCCAGGTCTTCCGCCGCAATCGTGATATCAGCGATCTCCCTGGCGATCTCTGCCCCGTCGCTGATGGCTATGCCGGCGTCGGCGGCAGACAGGGCAGGAGAATCATTAATACCGTCCCCGATCATGATCACCTTATGTCCCAGCCTCTTTTCCTTTTCTACAAAGCCTGCTTTTTCCTCAGGGAGCACTTCCGCATAATACTCGTCCACGCCTATGCAGTGCGCAACAGCAGCGGCGGTCTTCTCGCTGTCCCCGGTCATCATGACCGCTTTCTTTATTCCCTCCTCTTTCAGCGCCTGGATCATATCCGCCGCTTCTTCTCTTAAGGGATCCTCAATGCAGATCACTGCAATAAGCTCCCTGTCCATAGCAAGATACAGATGGGAATATTCCTCCGGCAGCGCCTCATATTTTTCCTGATATTCCGGGCGGACTCTGCAGCCTTCATCTTCAAAGACAAAGTGGCTGCTTCCGATCACTACCTTTTTCTCATCGATATAAGAAGAAATCCCGTGGGCTACAATATACTCTACCCGGGAATGCATTTCCTCATGGGCAAGCTTCCTCTTTTTTGCCGCATCCACCACAGCCTTTGCCATGGAGTGGGGAAAATGTTCCTCCAGGCACGCTGCGATCCGCAGACATTCCTCTTCCGGGTAATCTCCAAAGGAAAGGACCTTCTTCACGGTAGGCTTCGCCTTTGTAAGGGTTCCGGTCTTATCAAAGACCACCGTATCCGCTTCCGCCACTGCTTCCAGAAATTTTCCGCCTTTTACCGTGATCCCGCAGGTTCCCGCTTCCCGGATCGCCGACAATACCGTCAGAGGCATGGCAAGCTTCAGGGCGCAGGAAAAATCTACCATAAGGACGGATAAGGCTTTTGCCGCATTTCTGGTCAAAAGGCCGGCAGCCGCTGTCCCGAGCAGGGTATACGGCACAAGCCTGTCGGCAAGATGCTCCGCTCTGCTTTCCATGGAGGACTTCAGCTTTTCTGAGTCTTCAATCATGGCTACGATCTTTTCAAATCTGGTGGAGCCTGAAACTGCCTTTACCAGAACGTCCAGCTCTCCTTCTTCCACTACGGTTCCCGCATAGACGGTCTGGCCCTGCACTCTGCGCACAGGCATAGCCTCTCCTGTGAGAGACACCTGATTTACCATACCCTCCCCGCCGGATACTTCTCCGTCAAAGGGGATCACATTTCCCATATGCACCGTCACCACATCGCCTTTTCGGATCTGATCCCCTTTAACAAGGATCTCCTGTCCATCTCTTTTTAACCAGACTTTTTTTATGTTCAGGGACATGCTCCGGGCCAGATCCCCCACCGATTTTTTATGGGTCCATTCTTCAAGGAGTTCACCGACTCCGAGAAGGAACATAACCGAACCGGCGGTATTAAAATCTCTGCGCAGGACAGAAACGCCGATCGCTGCCGCATCCAGGAGAGGGACTTCGATCTTCCCCCTGCGGATACAGTGAAATCCTGCCGCAAGATATTTGAGAGACCGGAAAACCACAAATCCCCCACGCAGCGGGCGGGGCATCAAAAGCCTGCACCCGTAGTGCAGCAATGCCTTTGTGATCAGCTTCTCCTTGTATGCGAAGTTCAGCGCCCTTCCGGAATTCCGTATAACATTTTCCGGTGCTTTTACCTCTTCATATCGAAAGTTTTTCAGTATATGGATCAAGGAAGCCCTCTCTCCTGTATAACAGATCACAGCGTCTGAGGTGCGTTCATACACTTTTACATCTGTTATATTTTCCTGTCTGTCCAGATACCAGGAAAGAGTATCCGCCTCCGCAGATGTCATCCTTCCCTGTATGACATGGATACGGAGGCGGCCTTTTATCTCATGCTTTATGCTGTATCTCATAGACGGCTATATCGCTTTCTCTTCCGTATGATCCGCACCGTCTTCCTCTTCCTCAGCTTCCTGCAGCCATTTCTCTTCCTGCGCTGCCCTGTCTTCATTGATCTGCTGTGCTTCTGCCAGAATATCCTCCGCATTTTCCTGCACTGTGGTAACAGTTTTCATCACACAGTCTTTGGCGCGCAATACAGCGGCCGTGCCTTCTGTATATACTTTCTTTGCATCCCTGCTGGATAAGATCTTAACACCTGCAGTCCCAAAGAGGACGCCTCCTGCAAATAATCCGATTTTCTTCATCAATGAATCGCTAAACATAATATTTCTACCTCCTGATCTGATGTTTTTTACTGTCGGCTGATCATTTATGCCTGTATCTGTATAGAATACCGTATCAGCATAGCAATACCATTTCCCATAGTCAAACCTAACTCCCCTTGTTGAGAAATCTTCTCATTATCCCATAGAATACTTCATAATCTCTTGACAACAGGAGAATACTTTCATAATATAGCATTGTTATATATCACTGTTATATGGAGGGCATTATGGACGAGAAAACATTATCTACATTAGATCGTATCCAGCAGGCTGCTCTGGACGAATTTTCAGAAAAAGGCTTTCTGGGCGCATCTCTGCGTCAGATCGTAAAACATGCAGGCGTAACTACGGGAGCCTTTTATGGCTATTTTTCCAGCAAGGAAGCTCTGTTTGCCTCCATCGTAGAACCTCATGCCGCCGCTCTTATGGGCAGGTTCATGGAAGCCCAGACCAGCTTCGCCGAACTGCCGGAGGAAGAACAGTCCCAGCATATGGGCGAGGCTTCCGCCGACTATGTGAGCTGGATGGTGGACTATATCTGCCGGCACCGGGAACCTGTGAAGCTTCTGCTGTGCAGAGCAGAGGGCACCTCCTATGAACACTTTGTCCACAATATGGTGGAGATCGAAGTGGAATATACACTGAAATATATGGAGGTACTGCGCCGCCTGGGCCGGAAAATCCCTGAACTGAACCAGTCTCTCTGTCATATCATCGCCAGCGGAATGTTCAGCGGTCTTTTTGAGATCGCTATACATGACATGCCCCGGGAGCGTGCGCTCCGGGATATGGAACAGTTCCGCAGTTTTTATACTGCAGGCTGGCTGAATCTGATGGAAGAACAGCTTCCGGGCCCGGCCTCAGATACAGGTATGTGATATAGAAAAGGGGGATACACCCCTGTTTTTCTGCCGCATAGTTAGTTTATTCTAACTATTAATTTTTTATCATTTAAGGAGGAAACCCTATGAAAGAAAAAAAGAAAAGCGATGTGGCTGTTCTTCTGGACTACGCAGGGAGCCGCAAGAAACTGACCTTTCTCGGCCTGACCTTTTCAGCGGTATCCATGCTGCTCTCCATGGTGCCTTATATCTGCATCTGGCTTGCAGCCAGAGATCTTATTGCCGCAGCGCCGGACTGGACCCGGGCAGAGAGCGTCACCGGCTACGGCTGGATAGCTTTTGCCTTCGCTTTTGCAGGGATCGCCCTGTATTTTGCCGGACTGATGTGTACCCATCTGGCAGCTTTCCGCACAGCCTCCAATATCCGAAAGCAGGGCGTTGCCCATGTGATGAAAGCCCCTCTGGGTTATTTTGACGCCAATGCTTCCGGTCTGATCCGGGGACGGCTGGATGCCGCTGCCGCCGACACAGAGACCCTGCTGGCCCACAACCTGGCGGACATTGTCGGAACCATCGTCCTGTTTCTCGCCATGGTAATCCTGATGTTCCTGTTTGACTGGCGGATGGGTCTGTCCTGTCTGCTGGCGGCTGTGATTTCCGTTCTCTCCATGGCCGCTATGATGGGTGGGAAAAACGCAAACTTCATGGCCCAGTATCAGGCCGCACTGGACCGTATGAACAAAGCCGGGACAGAATATGTCCGGGGCATCCCTGTGGTCAAGATCTTCCAGCAGACTGTCTATTCCTTCAAAGCATTCCAGGCTTCCATTGATGAGTACAGTTATTTTGCCGGACATTATAATTCCCATGTGTGCAGTAAACCTCAATCTGTCAATCTCACCTTCACGGAAGGAGCTTTCATATTTCTTGTCCCGGCTGCGCTGTTTCTGGCTCCGGATGCATTGTCAGAGGGGAACTTTTCCGGTTTTATCACAGATTTTGTCTTCTATGGAGTATTCTCCGCTATCATTTCCACAGCGCTGGCAAGGATCATGTTTGCCTCCTCGGGAATCATGCTGGCAGGCGCAGCCCTTGGCCGGATCAACAAGGTCATGGAGGCCCCCACGCTGGAGAGCCCGGCGGATCCCAGGATGCCCCGGGACAACAGAATAGAGTTTAAGGACGTGAGCTTCACCTATGACGGATCGGAAACGCCTGCGCTCTCTCATGTTTCCTTCACGGCCAGACCCGGACAGACGATAGCCCTGGTAGGTCCCTCCGGCGGCGGCAAAACCACGGCGGCCAGCCTGATCCCCCGGTTCTGGGACGTTTCCTCCGGTTCTGTGGAAATCGGAAGCGTAGATGTAAAGCAAATAGATCCCCATATGCTCATGGAACAGGTGGCGTTCGTTTTCCAGAATACCCGCCTTTTTAAGGCGTCGATCCTGGATAATGTCCGGGCAGCAAGACCGGAGGCTTCCAGAGAGCAGGTAATGGAAGCCCTCATAGCCGCTCAATGCCAAGATATCCTGGATAAGCTCCCGAAGGGTCTTGATACCGTGATCGGCACGGAAGGCACCTATCTCTCCGGAGGCGAACAGCAGCGTATCGCCCTTGCCCGGGCAATCTTAAAAAATGCCCCTATCGTTATCCTTGACGAAGCCACCGCCTTTGCCGATCCTGAGAATGAAGTCCTGATCCAGAAGGCTTTCTCTGCACTGACAAAGGGGCGCACCGTGATCATGATCGCCCACCGGCTTTCCACCGTTGTGGAAGCGGATCAGATCATCGTTCTGGATAAAGGGCGCATTGCAGAACAGGGTACCCATGAAGAACTTACGGCCGCAGGAGGCCTGTACGCCCGGATGTGGGCGGACTATAACCGGGCAGTCCAGTGGAAGATTTCCAGCGAAAAGGAGGCGGAATAAATTGTTCAGTAAAAAATTTCAAAGAAAATATGCACTTACCGATCAAGGGCTGAAAAACACAAAGAAAGGAACATTCTGGACCGTCATCGTCAATCTTGTGGTCATGGGCGGAGTGGGCATCCTGTATCTTCTCACAGGTTCCTTTATGAAAACCCTTACAGAAGGAGCCCCGCTGCCCGGCGCTGCGGTTCCCGCCGCTTTGACGTTCCTGTTCCTGGTTTTATCATTCATCACCCATCTTCAGCAATACCAGGCCACTTATGGTCTGGTATACAATGAGGTCAAAAATGTCCGTCTGAGTATGGCGGAGCGG
Organism: uncultured Blautia sp.; assembly: GCA_944384185.1. GTDB lineage: Bacteria > Bacillota > Clostridia > Lachnospirales > Lachnospiraceae > Blautia. The sequence continues at coordinate 5,759 of CALWSM010000028.1, forward strand.
CTCCGCAAGCTTCCCCTTGGCTATTTCGGGAAACGGGATCTGGCAGATCTGACCGAGACCCTGCTGGGAGATGTCAACCGGATGGAACATGTATGGTCCCATGTCCTCGGCTATCTGTACGGTGCCTACATTTCCACGGCTCTGGTCGCCCTGTGTCTGTTTGTCTATGACTGGCGTCTGGCCATCGCCTGCCTGTGGGGCGTGCCTGTGGCTTTCGGGCTTCTCTTCGGCAGCCGGAAAATCGCAGCCCGGGCCTCCAGGCGGACAAAAAAAGCTGCTCTCCGGGCATCAGACGGAATACAGGAAGCATTGGAAAATGTCCGGGAGATCCGGGCAGCCAACCAGGAAGATCTCTATCTTGAACGGCTAAACCGGAAGATCGACGAGCATGAGCGGATCATGACAAAAGGCGAACTCGGCACCGGCATATTCATCAACGCTGCCAGCGTGATCATGCGCCTTGGAGTAGCTACAACCATCCTGACCGGCGCCAATCTGATCCTGTCCGGCAAAATTGATTTTATGCTGCTGTTTCTTTTCCTTCTGGTCATCACCCGTATCTATGCCCCATTTGACCAGAGCCTTGCCCTGATCGCAGAGATGATCCTGTCACAGGTATCCGCCGACCGGATCACTGAGCTCTACGAAACTCCTGCTGCCGGTGGAAGCAGCCGGTTCACTCCGAATGGACATGATATTGTGTTTGAACATGTAGATTTTTCTTATGACAAAAAAGAAGTGCTTCATGATGTGTGCTTTACTGCGAAAGAAGGGGAAGTCACCGCCCTGGTAGGACCTTCCGGCTCCGGAAAAAGTACCTGCGCCAGACTTGCCGCCAGGCTGTGGGACGTTACAGGAGGCAGGATCCTTGTTGGCGGCGTAGATATTCAGACCGTGGATCCAGAGGTACTTCTCGGGGATTACTCTATGGTATTCCAGGATGTTCTCCTTTTTGATGATACCGTCCTGGAAAATATCCGTCTCGGAAAACGGGGCGCCACAGACGAAGAAGTACTTGCCGCTGCCCGGGCAGCCAACTGTGAAGAATTTGTAAACAGACTTCCCAAAGGCTATGATACTCCTATCGGTGAAAACGGCGCCAGGCTTTCCGGAGGCGAGCGCCAGCGTATCTCCATCGCCCGGGCTCTTTTAAAAGATGCGCCTATCCTTCTCCTTGACGAGGCCACCGCAAGCCTGGATGTAGAGAATGAAACCAAGATCCAGGAAGCGCTGTCCCGCCTGCTCTGCGGCAAGACGGTTCTGGTCATTGCCCACCGAATGCGTACCATAGAAGCAGCAGACAGGATCGTCGTCCTCTCCGAAGGAAAAGTAGCGGAGGAAGGAACTCCGGCAGAACTGATGGGCCGGAACAGTCTCTTCCGCCATATGGTAGATCTCCAGCGGCAGAGCGCCGGGTGGAGGCTGAAGTGATACAGTTGTCAGAATACCCACTTCTGTACGGCTGCCGCCGCCAGCTTCATGGCCCCGGCCAGTACCATGACCAGGATGGGATTCCATTTCAGCTTCTGCAAAAGCGCCACACAGATCACAAAGATCCCTGCCAGGAGCCAGTCTGTATCTGACAGCCGGATCCCTCCCCCGCTGCCCCAGAAAGCCGTGACCAGAATGGAGATCCCCGCAGAAGCGATCAAGGCTACCACGGCGGGGCGGAGAGAATCCAGCACCCCCTGCAATATATCCAGCTTCTGATATTTCAGATAGAGCTTTGCCAGCAGGGTCACCAGAATACAGGAAGGCAGGATACAGCCCAGCGTGGCTGTCAGCGCCCCCGGAAGGCCGCCTATCCGGATTCCTACAAAGGTAGCGGAATTTATGGCGATAGGCCCCGGCGTCATCTGGGAAATGGTGATCAGATCTGTAAATTGATCCATATCCAGCCATCCGTGGATATTTACGATCTGTTCCCGGATCAGAGGTATCGCGGCGTAGCCTCCTCCGAAGCTGAAAAGACCGATCTGAAAAAAACTTAGAAATAACTGTAACCAGATCATGTATCCTTCCCTTCCTTTCTCTTTCTGGCGATCAGGGTGCGGACTGCCCCCAGCAGGCCGCAGACCAGGATCACAAGGACGACGTTCACGCCGAAAAAACAGGCGGCGGCAAAGGCTCCCGTCATGATCAGGACAGAGGCCGGGTTCCTGCCATGGATAACGCCCTCCGCCATTTCATAGACCACGACGGCGATCACGGCTCCTACTCCGGCCTGCATGCCTTCCAGCATCTGACTGATGAGAAAGCTGCTGCGGAAAGCATTATAAAACACGGAGATCAGGGAAATGATGAAAAAAGGCGGGATGATGGTGGCGATGATCGCTGTGACGGCTCCGGCCATCCCTGCCAGCTTATACCCTATCACAATGGCTCCATTCACAGCGATCGCCCCCGGTGAAGACTGGGCGATCGCCACCAGGTCCAGCATTTCCTCCTCCCGGATCCAGCGGTACTCGTCCACAAATTTCTTCTTCATCAGAGTTACGATCACATAGCCTCCCCCGAAAGTAAAGGCGCTTAAATATAAGGTAGAAATAAATAATTTTATCAGAACTTCTCTTTTACTCTTCATATCCGTTTTCCTCCTCTCTGCCATTATAGCCTTTCCCGGCCCATCGGTAAACAGCCGCTGGCTGTCAAAAAAACTTCTTTTTGTTTTAACTCGTTAAAATATTATCAGTTTTTGAAAAATTTAATGGATTTTTATTGATTTAATCCGCTAAATATGTATAATTAAGGGTATGGGAAGCGGGCGACGCCCCTCCTTCGGAAATACTGCAGGAGTCCTCAGGCAAGATTCCTGTAAGTTTTACTTTATTATTATAAGAAAAGAGAGGTTAGTGTAAGATGGCAGAGATCAATTTAAGTAAGTATGGCATTACCGGAACTACAGAAATTGTTTACAATCCTTCTTATGAGCAGTTATTTGAAGAAGAAACCAAACCAGGTCTGGAAGGCTTCGAAAAAGGTCAGGTAACTGAGCTGGGCGCAGTAAACGTTATGACTGGCGTATATACCGGACGTTCCCCTAAAGACAAATTCATCGTTATGGACGAGAATTCCAAGGACACTGTATGGTGGACATCTGACGAGTACAAAAACGACAACCACCCTGCAACCAAAGAAGCATGGGACACTGTAAAAGATATTGCGATCAAAGAGCTGTCCGGCAAGAGACTGTTCGTAGTTGACGCTTTCTGCGGAGCGAACAAAGACACCCGTATGGCTATCCGTTTCATCATGGAAGTAGCCTGGCAGGCACACTTTGTTAAAAACATGTTTATCCAGCCTACAGAGGAAGAGCTGAAAGACTTTGAGCCGGACTTCGTTGTTTACAACGCTTCCAAGGCAAAAGTTGAAAACTACAAAGAATTAGGCCTGAATTCTGAAACAGCAGTTGTATTCAACATCACAAGCCGCGAGCAGGTTATCTTAAACACATGGTACGGCGGAGAGATGAAGAAAGGTATGTTCTCCATGATGAACTACTATCTGCCTCTGAAGGGCATCGCTTCCATGCACTGCTCTGCAAACACAGATATGAACGGCGAGAACACTGCGATCTTCTTCGGACTTTCCGGAACCGGTAAGACAACTCTTTCCACAGACCCGAAACGTCTCCTGATCGGCGATGACGAGCACGGCTGGGATGACAACGGCGTATTCAACTTCGAAGGCGGCTGCTATGCAAAGGTTATCAACCTGGACAAAGAGTCTGAGCCGGATATCTACAACGCCATCAAACGTGACGCTCTTCTGGAGAACGTTACGGTAGATGAAAACGGAAAGATCGACTTCGATGACAAGAGCGTTACAGAGAACACCCGTGTATCTTATCCCATCGATCATATCCAGAACATCGTTCGTCCTGTATCCGCTGCTCCTGCTGCTAAGGAAGTTATCTTCCTGTCCGCAGACGCGTTCGGCGTACTGCCTCCGGTATCTATCCTGACACCAGAGCAGACACAGTACTACTTCCTGTCCGGATTCACAGCAAAACTGGCCGGTACAGAGCGTGGTATCACAGAGCCTACACCTACCTTCTCCGCTTGCTTCGGCCAGGCATTCCTCGAGCTGCATCCTACAAAATATGCAGAAGAGCTGGTTAAGAGAATGGAAAAGAGCGGCGCTAAGGCATACCTGGTAAACACAGGATGGAACGGAAGCGGAAAACGTATCTCCATCAAAGATACCCGCGGAATCATCGATGCGATCTTAAACGGCGACATCTTAAAAGCACCTACCAAGAAGATCCCATACTTCAACATTGAAGTACCTACCGAGCTTCCAGGTGTTGATACAAATATCCTTGACCCAAGAGATACTTATGCAGACGCTTCCGAATGGGAGACAAAAGCAAAAGACCTGGCTCAGAGATTCGTCAAAAACTTCGCAAAATACGAAGGAAACGAAGCTGGAAAAGCTCTGGTATCTGCAGGTCCTCAGTTATAATCCAAAAAAGCAAATTTTTACCGGGTGTGGAAATCCACACCCGGTTTTTTCTTATCCTGTCTCTCTGAAAATATGGATCCTGCTCTATGCCTCAGACGGTTTCTTCTCTTTTTTACTTTTCGGCAGAAGCAGGCTCAGCAGGAGGGACACCACAAATACCCCTGCCACTGCGTTTCCGTTAAACACATCTCCTACCACCTGGGGAAAGGCCGCAAAGAAATTTCCCGAGGTCTGGGTCAGGCCCACGCCGATACAAAAGGCAAGGGAGACAATGATCATCGTTCTGTCGTCGAATTCGCATTCCTTCAGCATCTTGATCCCTTCGTACATAATCGAGCCAAACATCATAACCGTACAGCCTCCCAGCACAGCCTGGGGCAGAGAATTGAAGAATGCTCCCAGAGGCGGAAAGAGGGAGGCCAGGATCAGGATCAATGCTCCGGTAAAAATAGTGAAGCGGTTGATCACTCCGGTCATGGTCACCAGTCCTACATTCTGACTGAAAGAAGTCAGCGGAGGACAGCCGAAGCAGCCGGAGATCGCACTGGAAAATCCGTCTACTGCCAGAGAGCCCTGAAGCTCTTCCATTTTAATATCTCTTCCCAGAGCTCCGGTACACACCGCCGTAGTGGCTCCCGTAGTCTCTGCTGCGGATACCAGAAAGACAATGGCAATGGTGAAGAAAGCTCCCAGGTCAAATACCGGCTTGTGGCTGGTAAAGAAAACCAGCTTCGGAATGCTGAACACTCCCACTTCCCGGATTGTCTGGGAAATCCCTGAAAAGTCTACCATTGGCGCGATCCCGGCTACTGTGAAGATCACACACAGCACATATCCGAAGACCAGGCCTACCAGGATATTCAGGTTCTTATAGACACCCTTCAGCAGATATCTGGAAACCAGGCAGACAGCTAAAGTAAAGGCTCCTGCCAGCAGATGGTACCAGGCGCCGAAATCTTCCACTCCGCTTCCGCCGCCCCAGGAATCCATGCCTACCGACAGCAGAGACAGTCCAATGGCGATCACCACACAGGCAGAAACTACTGGGGTCAGAAACCTTTTCCAGTACTTGGCGCTTAGTCCTACCAGTCCCTCGAAAATACCGCCCAGGATCACAGCTCCCACCATTCCTTCATAGCCAAGGTCTGGATTGGTGCAGATCACCAGCAGGCTTCCCAGAAAGGTAAAGCTGACGCCCATGACAATAGGGAGCCGGGAACCGATCTTCCAGATGGGATAAAGCTGCATGCAGGTGCCGATCCCTGCGGCAAACATGGCGCACTGTAAAAGCCGGGTGATCTCTGCAGAGGTTAAAGGTTCCCCTGTACTTCCCACGATCGCCGCACTGCAGACGATCAGCACCGGCGCCAGATTTGACACAAACATGGCCAGCACATGCTGAAGGCCGAAAGGGATGGCTTTTTGCAGCGGCACTCTTCCGTTAAGCCGGTAAATATTCTCCACACTTAATGGCGGATTTTTCTCTTCTTTGTTCATGATCTTTCTTTTTCTCCTTTGTTCGCTTATTTTTCATGTTCAGCTTCCGGGGCAGAGCCTTCCCTCTGCCCGGAACCGGTTCATCTGTCCTGGAAATGCAGCGCATACATATGATCCAGAGGACCGCTTCCCTGACCCAGGTCCAGTCCGGCTTTCAGAGCGCCTGTAATATAAGCTTTGGCCCCTCTTACGCTGTCTTCCAGACTTTTGCCTGCCGCCAGGCCGCAGGCAATGGCGGAGGAAAGGGTGCATCCGGTGCCGTGGGTATTCGGATTCTCCACTCTCTCCCCTGACAGCCAGGTACATTTTCCCTGTTCATAGAGAAGGTCATCTGCCCGGTCTGTAAGATGGCCGCCCTTTACCAGGACTGCTCCGCCGGTAAAAGAACCGATGATCCCGGCTGCTTCTTCCATATCCCGGCTGTCCCTGATCTCTCTTCCCGAAAGGGCTTCCGCTTCCGGAATATTGGGCGTCAATATCCTCCCTAATGGAAAGAGTTCTTCCACCAGAGCTTTTCCCGCCCCTTCCACCATAAGGGCGCTTCCGCTGGTGGCCACCATCACCGGGTCGATCACAATATTTTCAGCTTTATACTCTCGCAGTTTTTCTGCAATGACCCTGATGATCTCCTGATTGGAAACCATGCCGATCTTCACTGCATCCGGATAAATATCCCGGAAAATACAGTCCAGCTGTTTTCCCACGAATTCCGGGGAAGCCTCCTCCACTCCATAAACGCCGGTGGTATTCTGGGCGGTAAGGGCGGTTATAGCCGTCATGGCGTACATTTTATGGGCAGTTATGGTTTTGATATCCGCCTGGATCCCTGCCCCTCCGCTGGAATCCGAACCTGCAATACTTAATACCTTTTTCATTTCCATTCACTCCATGTCCTTAAATAAATATCTGCCGTTTTTTTCAGCAGCTCCGGCCGGGGTTCCCAGACGTCATAGATGCCCACCAGGAAAAAACCGTCTTTCTTGGCTGTCTGAGCTGCAAAAACCGCATCCTCGAAAACTGCTGTTTTCTCTTTTTTCGTGCCCAGCCTTTCTCTGGCGATCTGGTAGATCCGCGGATTCCGCTTGCTTTCCCCTGCCTCCTGGCAGGTGATCAGCCCCTGAAAATACGCCTCCAGCCCGGTTCGTTTAAGGGCCGCCTCTACCATAGACCTCTGGGTTGCCGTGGCTATGTACATAGGGATCTGTCTCTCCCGGAGATCCTCCAGTACCTTCCGGACTCCCTCTTTCTCCGGAATATCCTCCCGGTAATGGCCTGCCATTAATTTCTCAAAATCTTTGATCATCTCTTCTGCTTCATCCCGGATCCCGTAGCGGTCTTTGAAATATTCCGCCGCCTCCAGGAGCGTCATGGAAGCCAGGAGATTTGCCAGATTTTCCGGAGGCTGTATCTGCCTGGAAAGAAGATACTCGTCTCCCAAATGTTCCCAGTATCCCATAGAGTCCAGAAGGGTACCGTCTACGTCAAAAATAGCGCCCTCTATATCCGTCATTTTCATCTCTCCACCATTTCCTTTGCCAGGCTGTGCAGCCGGACACAGGCCTCTCTGATATTTTCCCGGGCAAAGATCCCTGAGACAATGGCTGCTCCTGCCACGCCTGTTCCCTTCAGAGATAAGATGTTCTCTTCCCTGATCCCGCCGATGGCGACTACCGGTATAGAGACGCTGCTGCAGATGGCTTTCAGGGTTTCCATGGAAAGCGCTCCCGCATCTCCCTTGGTGGAAGTGGAAAAGACAGCCCCCGCTCCCAGATAATCGGCTCCGTTTTTCTCTGCCTCTACGGCTTCCTCCACAGAATGGGCGGACACGCCGATGATCTTATCCGGTCCCAGCTTTTCCCGGGCTTTTCCCGCTTCCATATCCTCCTGTCCCACATGGACGCCGTCTGCCCCTATGGCCAGGGCCAGCTCTACGTTATCGTTGATAATGAAAGGAACATGATACGCCGCAGCCAGAGCCTTCATGTCTTTTGCCTCTCTTAAAAAGTCTTCCTCGCCCAGCTCTTTCTCACGAAGCTGCAGGAAGGTGATCCCTCCGTCCAAAGCTTCCTTTACCTGTTCCAGCAAGGTTTTTTCTCCGGTCCAGGCCCGGTCTGTCACTGCATATAAAAGCATATCTTCTTTCCTACAATTCATCGTCTGCTCCTTTCTCAAGTTCCGCTCCCGTACAGAAAACAAGCCGCCGCACATTATGTGTAATCCGTAGTGCGGCAGCCTGTCCAGCCTTCGCTGACCTCTGCTTATTCTTCAGAGAGTCCCAGTTTTTCTCTCCATTCTTTTTCTTTAAAACCTGTAACTACAAAGTTCCCGCCAACCAGGACAGGGCGCTTTACCAGCATCCCGTCTGTAGCCAGAAGCTCCAGCTGCTCTTCCTCCGTCATAGAGGGCAGCCTGTCCTTTAAATGCAGCTCCTTGTATTTGTTGCCGCTGGTATTAAAGAATCTTTTCAGCGGAAGCCCGCTTTCCTTATACCAGGTTTCCAGTTCTTCCTTTTTCGGATTTTCCTCTACAATATGCCTGTCCTGAAATTCCAGTCCCTGGTCGGTCAGCCATTTTCTGGCTTTCTGGCAGGTGCTGCATTTTGGATATTCAATAAATAACAGCATGCTCTTCCTCCCTACAGTCTGTCTGCGTTAGAAGCCATGAATTTATATTCCGCTACAGAACGGTCGAACCCTTTAATGTGGTCGTAAAGCCAATCTACTACATTTTTCTGTACCTGAGCCACAAAGGCCTCTGTCGGTCCTTCTTCCTCTTCCAGCATTTCCTGAAGCTCTTTCACCGCCTGTTTAAACTCTCCATGCTTTACTTTATGTTCCTGGATTCCCGGATACTGGATCTCTTCCTGGAGCTTTTCTTCCGCCTCAAAATGGAAAACGGTATAGTCCAGCAGATAATCCAGCATTTTCACCGCCTTGATCTTTCCCTGTCCATCCTCGCAGCTTTCCAGAAGCTGGTTGATTCTTTCAATAAGTTCTTTATGCTGGGAATCAATCATATCATTTCCTGTGACCAGTGTTTCATCAAATTCAGCTCTCATAGCCCTGTTCCTCCATTTTTCATAATTTCTTATAGTGTACCACATTTTAACCGGTTTTCCAACATATTGCCAGATTTCTCTTGCACTGTTCCGGCTTTTATTATAGAATAGGGTCTAATGATCAAAACGGAGGTGCTTGTCATGGTATCATTTCTTGCCCGAATGTTCATAAAGGACTGGCAGAATACTTCTTCTCCCCAAGTCCGTCAGGCTTACGGCATGCTCTGCGGTTCTGTGGGGATCGGGCTGAATATACTGCTTTTTATAGGAAAATTCATTGCGGGGATCCTCAGCGGTTCCATCGCCATTACCGCCGACGCCGTCAACAACCTGTCTGACGCCGGTTCTTCTTTTATCACCCTGATCGGCTTTAAAATGGCCGGGCAGAAGCCGGACTCCCAGCATCCCTTCGGCCACGGAAGGATCGAGTATCTCTCCGGTCTTTTTGTCTCTGCGGCAGTCCTTATCATGGCCTTTGAGCTGGTGAAGACTTCTGTGGAAAAGATCCTTCACCCGGAAGCCGTGGAATGCAGCCCTCTGATCCTGGTGATCCTGGCTGCCTCTATCCTGGTGAAATGCTATATGGCCTATTACAACAAAAGGCTGGGAAAAAAACTGGACAGTGCGGTCATGAGCGCAACTGCCGCCGACAGCTTCAGCGACATGGTATCCACCTTTTTTGTTTTTCTGGTAACCATTGCCAGCCTGTTTACCGACTTTAATCTGGACGGCTGGTGCGGGATCCTGGTAGGTCTCTTTATCTTCTATACAGGGATCACGGCCATGAAGGAAACCGTAGATCCCCTTCTGGGACAGCCGCCTACCAAAGAGCTGGTGGAACAGATCATGGATATTGTAAATTCTCATTCTTCTATACTGGGGATCCACGATCTTCTGGTCCATGACTACGGGCCGGGAAACCTGATCATCTCCCTTCACGCAGAAGTCTCCGCCAAGGGGGATATCCTGAAGATCCATGATGAGATCGACAATATTGAGCGTGAACTGAAGCAGCAGCTGAACTGCACCGCCACCATTCATATGGATCCGGTAGTCACCGACGACGATTTTTCCAATCAGATGCGGGATACGGTGGCAAAGCTTCTTAAGGAACTGGATCCGGAATTAAATATGCATGATTTCCGTATGGTCACCGGACCTTCCCATACCAATCTGATCTTTGACGTAGTCGTGCCTTATAACTGCCCTCTGTCTCCTGACGAGGTGGAAAAAATCCTTCGTGAAAAAATCCGGAAGCTGCCCGGAAATTTCTATGGAGTGATCTGTATCGATCAGGACTACGGCACAAGATAAACTTAAAGGGTCTGTCGCATCAGTCATATATCAGGAATATTTATATATTCTCGATTCTGATTAATGCGACAGACCCTTCTTATCTTTTTATCACCCCTGACAGTCTTTTCGTCAGGATCAGCGCCAGGATGATTTTGGCAATATCCGGAATGATAAATGGAAATACGCACCAGCCCAGCACTGTGAGAAGGCCCACTGTCCCGGAAGAGGCTGCATATACAGCCATAAACCAGAGGGTTCCTACTCCATAGCACACAAACAGTCCCAGGAGCATGGAGCCTACCAGCACCAGGGTATTTCTTCCGAAAAGCTTTTCTATTCCCCACATAATAAGGGCGGAGAACAGAAATCCTGCGATATATCCTCCCGTAGTTCCTGCCAGAACCCCGATCCCTCCTGCAAAACCGGAAAATACCGGGATCCCCACAGCTCCCATCAGAATATATACCAGAACAGCCAGGGTTCCCCGTTTTCCTCCCAGAAGCCCAACTGCAGCGAATACCCCAAAAGTCTGGAGCGTCACCGGTACCGTAAGGGGTATGGAGATCCAGGAGCAGACAGCGATCAGAACCACAAAAATGCTTATATAGACCAGATCATAGGTCTTGCTTCTCTGTCTTACAGCTTCCATCATTCTTTCCTCCTTTTCTGCCTCACATTCTAACATTTCCGGCAGCCTATTGTCAACCGTACATTTAAGCATATGGTTGACAATCAAGGCAAAAGACAAAAAGAAAGGCCCTGAAGCCTCTCCCTCTGTATCTGCATACAGTGTAGAAAGGCTCAGGACCCTTTTCCGGTCTTACCATCTTTCTTCGCTCCATTTCAGGAAGTTTCCGGTATTTGCATCGATCTCAAATTCATATTCTTTGCCGTCGTAGATAATATCTCCTTCATAGATATACTGGCCGTCATCAAAGTCCAGTTCGATCTTAATATCTGTATCCGTTGATCCCGGTACTCTCTCAAGAGCCGCCGCTCTGGCGTCTGCCTCGCTGACAGCTACATTTGCGCCGCTGTTCTGTCCGGTCTGTCCCTGATTGTTCTGTGTCTGGGTATTCTGTGTACTCTGCCCGTTCTGTGTACTCTGCCCGTTCTGCGTATCCTGGCTGGCGCCCTGTTCCGCTCCGGCAGTATCCGCCGTATTGCCTGCTCCATTGTCTGATGCGCCCCCCTGGATAGCTCCCTGACTGTTTTGGGCGCTTCCCTGGAGTTCTTCCGTCTCCGTACTGAGGATGGAACCGTCCGAAGCGTCAATCTCGTAACTGTATTCTCTGTTTCCTGCGGTAAATTCCACCTCGTAGATCTGTTTTCCGTCCTCCCGGTCTTTTGTAACCCGGAGTCTGGTGGTATCTCCCTCGGAAAGCTCCGCATCGGCAAAAGCCGCTTCCTTTGCAGCATCCTGTCCGATATCCTTTCCGCTGCCGCAGCCTGTCAGAAGACCTCCTGCAAGAGTAATTGTAAGAACTGTGAATGCTATATATCTTTTCATCATTTTTCATTTCCCCTTTCTGCTTTTCCTTTGTTAAGAATACTATAAAACAGAAAGATTAAAAGAACATTAAAATCAAGATCCTGTTTTTAAAAATTTTCAGGCTTTTGGAAACCGGAATGTAAACCGGCTGCCTTTTCCTTCCCGGCTTTCCACAGTGATCTCTCCTCCGTGGGCCTGGACGATCCACTTCACCATAGACAGTCCCAGACCGGAGTGTTCCTGTCCGGTCCTGGAAGCATCCACCCGGTAAAACCGCTCCCAGATCTTTTCCAGGCTTTTTTCAGGGATCCCTATGCCATTATCTTCCACTGTGCCTTTTACCATATTGCCCTCTTCCCGAAGGGAGACCTTCACATAACCTCCCTTTTTCCCATAGCTGACTCCATTGGAGATCAGGTTATCCAGCATGCGTATATACAGACTTTCATCTGCCCGGGCGTAGATCTCCGGCTGGATATCTGTAAGGATACGGATATCCTTTTCCTCTGCCAGGATCTCCTGCTCCTCTGCCGCCATCTGGGTCAGCTCGCTTAAATTCAGCCGTTCCTTCTGCACCTGCTGCCGTCCCTGATCCGCTCTGGAAAGCAGGAGAAGCTGAGAGATCATCCTGGCCATGGCTCCGGCTTTTTTTTCGATCACCTGGAGCTGCTCTCTATGCCTGCTGTCAAGTTCCGGATCCTGGAGTATGGATTCGCACTGGGCCAGGATCACCGTTACCGGAGTCCGCAGTTCATGGGACACATCTGAGGTAAACTGCTGCTCCCGTTTAAAAGCCTCCTCCAGCTCTTCCAGCATCTCATCAAAGGTCTGGGAGAGCCGGTAGATCTCGTCTTTTCCCTTTTCCAGGCCCACTCTCTGGGACAGATCCTCGTCCCGCCGGATCTTCTGCACCGTATCCGTGATCCGCACAACAGGCAGAAGGGTCCTTCTGGTAAAACGGTATCCTATGATCCCGGTAAGCACAACCATCAGAGGAAGAAGGATCGCTGCAAAGCGCAAAGTGATCGCCATACTGTTTTCCGCCCGTGTCACAGAAATGATCCCGCGGAAATATACCTTTCCATAGTTTTCTATCTGGTGGCTGATATCATAGATATACCATTCCTCCCGGTTATTGCGGATCGTCTGGATCTGGCCCTCCTGAAACCGGGGCAGGACGTCATAGCCGTAGGGCAGCCTGCCATAGAGAAAGTCTCCGTTTTCACTGTACAGAGACAGATAGACACTATCCTCCAGATCATAAAAATCACTGTCCACCTTCAGCCTGCCGTGGTCTTCCTCCACTTCCTCCAGACTTTCCTCCACCTGATGCTTCAGCTCTGACTGCACTGAAGACAGCAGTTCCTGATTGCTGAGGGAAAACAGGATCCCCAGAGCGAAACAGGTGACCAGCGTCATAAAGAATGTATATAAAACTGTCAGCTTAACCTTTAAGGACCATCTCTTCATTCCTGCTCCTTTAACACATAGCCGGCTCCCCGGACCGTATGGATCAGTTTTTTCTCCTGCCCTTCATCGATCTTTTTCCGAAGATAGCGGATATACACATCGATCACATTAGAGCCTCCTGTAAAATCATAGTTCCAGATATGCTGTTCCAGCTTGTCCCGGGAAAGAACGATCCCCGCATTCTGCACCATGTACCGGAGAAGGGAAAACTCTTTGCCGGAAAGACTCACCGGCCTTCCTCCCCGGTATACCTCATGGGTATCCAGATGCACCTCCAGATCTCCCACCTGGTAGCAGGTCTTTGGGGCGTCTGCCGGCCTGCGCAGCAGGACCCGGATCCTGGCCAGCAGTTCTTCAAAAGCGAAGGGCTTCACCAGGTAATCGTTGGCTCCGGCGTCCAGGCCTTTCACCCGGTCTTCTATGCTGTCTTTTGCTGTAAGGAGCAGAACCGGCGTAGCGTTTCCCCTGGCCCGTATCTTTTTCAGCACCGTCAGTCCGTCCAGGACCGGCATCATGATATCCAGGATCAGAGCGTCATACTCCGCCCCGTCCAGATAGTCCAAAGCCTCCTGTCCGTCAAAGCAGGCGTCTACGCTGTAATGCTCTTTCCGGAGCCGTTCCGTAAGGATATTATTCAGATCCCTCTCGTCTTCTGCGATCAAGATCCGCATGTTTCATCACTCCTTTGTCTCAAATAAGATCCCCAGGGTATTGGGGCCGCAGTGGCAGGAAATGGTGCAGCTTGCCTGGGTCACATAGATATTCTGAAATTCCAGCTCTTCCTGTATGGTCTTTCTCACCAGTTCAATATATTCCCGGTCTATGCCGGAATGGGTGATAAAGATCTTATCCCGGCGGATCTCACCATATTCCCGGAGCTTCTCCCTGACATAAAGAGGCAGGACTTTTTTCAGGGAGCCCCGGTATTTCTTTCCCACGTCCATGGAGCCGTCCTGATTATTTACTTCAATACAGGGTTTAATGTTCAGAAGATTCGCCCCCAGAGCCACTACGCTGCTGCACCGGCCTCCGGCGCTCATGAATTTCAGAGTATCCAGGACAAAGCTGGAATGGATCCGGCTTTTCCTCTTCTTTAATTCCTCTGCGATCTCTTCCGCCCCCAGACCGGCTTTTATCATCTCTCCGGCGTCCAGCACCAGATGGCCGATCCCGGTAGACAGGTTCCCGGAATCCACCGGATAGACCCCTTCCAGTTCCCGGGCAGCCAGCATACAATTCTGATGGGCGCTTGACAGGGCGCTTCCCAGATTCAGATGGACCACTTCATACCCCTGCTCCACAAAGGGCCGGAAATACGCTATATATTCCTCCACGTTGATGGCTGCTGTTTTTGGCAGAACCTTTTTCTCATAATATCTCTGAAAGATCTCTTCCGGGGTGATATCCACGTTGTCCCGGTAATCCTTTCCCTCCAGGATAATATGAAAGGGATAATACTGTACCTGATATTTCTCCTTCAGTTCCTCTCCCAGATCACAGGTGCTGTCTGCGCTTAAAATAATCTTTTTCATACTCTACCTTCTTCCCATAAGTGCTTCGATATCCTCTACCTTCTTGGGGATCATATAAGACAGATCCTCACAGCCGTTTTCTGTGATCAGACAGTTGTCCTCTACCCGAAAGCCGATCCCCCACTCTTCGCAGTAGATCCCGATATCCACACAGAAGACCATGCCCGGAGCTGTGACCAGATCCGGCGCTACAGCGTCGTGCACGTCAAAGCCGATATGATGGGCGCCGCCGTGCCACATATAGGTTCCGATATCCTCGTAGCTTTTACAAAGGCCGATATCCTTCAGCTGCTCATAATTATACTTTCTGGCAATAAGATCCACCTCTTTCATGGGGATCCCCGGTTTCAGGATCTGAAACATATGCTCCGAGGTCCGGTAAGCGCAGTCATAGAGCAGCCGCTGTTTCTCTGTAAATTTTCCATTGCAGGGAAAGGCTCTGGAAATATCGTTGATCTCCAGATCCCAGCCGGAGCCTACGTCATTTAAGATCATATCTCCGTCCTTTGCCTGTCCCCGGTAGGAATAATAGTGGATACAGAAATTATTCTGTCCTGCGGATATGATAGAGGGAAATCCCGGGGCAAGGATCCCGTGCCGGGCCAGGGCGTAGTCAAACTCGGCCTTATACTGATACTCATACATTCCCGGCTTCGATGCCTTCATCATAGCCTCGATGCCTTCTTTTGTCACCCACTCGGCCTTGCGCAGGGCTTCCAGTTCACAGGGCTTTTTAATGGTACGCAGCCGGCGGATCCAGGGATTCAGGTTCCTGAGCTGCACATGGGGATATGCTTTCTTCAGCCAGGCTGCCAGCCGG